>NZ_JQNK01000008.1:600000-775000 GCF_000745215.1 Methylosinus sp. PW1 | reverse complement strand
GCGCCGATCGGCACGCCCATTCTCGCGGCCGGCAATGGCGTGGTGGTGGAGGCCGGCTGGCACAGCGGCTACGGCCGCCGCGTCGAGATCCAGCACGCCAATGGCTATTCGACCGCCTATAATCATATGTCCGGCTTCGCGCGCGGCATTCGCGAGGGAATGCGCATAAAGCAGGGCCAGATCGTCGGATTTTTGGGCTCGTCCGGCCTCTCGACCGGCCCCCACCTCCATTACGAGGTCATGGTCAACGGCCATTTCGTCGATCCGATGCGCGTCAAGCTGGCGCGCACGCGCGAGTTCGACGGTCGGCTGCTCGCCGATTTCAAGCGCGAGCGCGACCGTATCGATCAGCTGATGGCCAAGGCGCCGAACAATCCCCATGTCGCCACGCGGCAGGGGCGCTGAGGCACAGGGCGCGCGGCGCCATGGTCTATATTCGCGCGCGATGGAATGAGGGAAGGGATGTCGGACTATTTGAACAAGGTGAATCGCATTCCGATCTCGGCCGATCTGCTCGGCGAGGTCATGGACATGCTGCGCGCGCTGCCTGTCGAGGAGCGCTGGGCCTCGGGCTCCCGCTCGTCCCGGCTCTATGAGATGCTGGAGCGCCGGGGGCTGACCGACACGGCCGACATCGTCGCCGTCGCCATAGACCTGCGCGTCACCGCCCTGCTGCGCTTGCAGAGCCTCGATGCGCTGCGCGGCTGGACGCCCCCCGGCGGCGGCCTCGGCGCCAGCCTCGTCCACCCCGATCTGCTGAAAGCCGCCGCCGCCGAGCCGCTGATCGAGGAGGCCGACGGCGAGGCGAGCTTCGACGTGGCGAGCTTCCGCCTGCGGCTGCTGGCGGGCGCGGAGGTTTATGGGCGGGCGTGAGAGGTGGGTGAGCGTTGGAGCGCTTTGCAAAACCGGCGAACCCGTGATTCTCTGGGGCGTCCGAGGGATGTGAGTCACCGATGTCACGCCGCAACTTCAGCCAACCTTCGCTCGCCGACGCATTCGTGAAAGCCTATTCTCGTCCTGGTGGGTTTCTGGAAGATATCGCCAAGACGTTCGAGTGGAGCGCGTTCGACGTTATTTTGCGTCCGCTGCATTCTTCGAGCGACGGCGCGCCGGCCTATCCGCCACTGACCATGTTCAAGATCGTGCTGTTGCAGCAGTGGTATGGGCTGTCCGACCCCGCCGCCGAGGAGGCTGTGCGCGATCGCCTGTCGTTTCGGCGCTTTTGCGGGGTTCCGCTGGACGAGGAGACGCCGGACCATTCATCGATCTGGCGGTTTCGTCAGCGGCTCGCCAAGCTCGGCCTCGACGAGAAACTACTTGCCGAGGTCAATCGACAACTCGACGCGCGCGGGCTGATCGTGAAGCGCGGCACGCTGGTCGACGCCACTATCATCGCGGCCGCCGTGAAGCCGCCGCCCCACGACGAGGGGCAGGTCAATCCGCGCGACCCGGACGCGAGCTTCACCAAGAAGAACGGCGAGACCTACTTCGGCTACAAGGCGCATCTGGCGGTCGACGAAGAAAGCGGCATCGTGCGCCAAGCGGAGATGACGAGCGCCGATCTGCACGACAGCCAGCGCGGCGAGGCGATGATCCAGGGCGATGAAGAGGCCTATTACGGCGACAAGGCATATGATAGCGCAGCGCTACGCAAGGCGTTGAACGACAAGAAGATCGACGACAAGATCGCCTATAAGGCGAAGCGCGGAGCGCGACAGCCGGACTGGCAGAGATGGTTCAACAAGACGGCGTCGAGCGTTCGCGTCGGCGTCGAGCGCGCCAACGCGACGATGAAGAACTGGTATGGGATGGCGCGAGTACGCTACCGCAGCCTCGCGCGCAACAATTGTCATCTTCAGTTCGTCGTCATGGCGATGAACATGAAGCGGGCGCGGGTTCTCGAAGCGGCGGCATGACGCCGCGAGGGGAGAGGTGTGTCTCGAACCGGATAGGGATGCGAAAAATGACCGGCTGACGGCGCAGAGCATTGCGCCAGATGGCGCGCGGGCGCATCAAAGCCCGTCGATTGCGGCCGAAAAACCGTAAACGCCGAGACCTCGGCTATTCTGCGAAGCGCTCCGTTGGATTGGGAGCCGAAGCGACCTTTCACCGGAGCCCACGACGTCTGGATCACACTCGACAGCCGCTCATTCAGGTGAGGCTGCCTTAAAACAAGTTGCAGCCAGTCGCATGAGAGTGGAGAGGCCAGCAAGCCATGCAGGAAACCAGCGAATAAACAGGTCATCGAAGCAGACGCTCTGCGCTACGATCGCTTGTTCTTCAACGCAGCCGAGGATGGACTCGTAGGGAATGCAGGTCACGAGAAAGTGGCGTTGCCTCCCCGTTCGGTCAATGCTTGACCTCCCGAGGGCGGAAGACGCAATGACAGCCGCACCAATGAACACTACCAGCGACCATCTCTATTGTGGAAGCAATTCCCTGGGCTCACCAGCGCTGACCTTCTCCACCATCTTGGTGATGCTGTTCGCTACCTCATGAGCATGGAGTTTGTTAGTCATGAGGCTTATGTGGTCCGCTCCCGCAATTACCTCGATCGAGCTGTTTTCCGAAATAGCAAGCCAATTTCGTTGCTGAGCTTGATGCCACCGGACGAACCTTGCTTCGGTGGCGTCGTCCAGTCCAGTGAATCTATCGGCCACGACGATCGCAACTGGTAGACCGGATTGAGGCTTTAGGTGCTGAATTTGTTTCAGCGTATCCGGAATAAAACGGTACTCCTCAATAGTCGTTTCTATATAGGCGGCCTGGTACAGAAACACCTTCGCAACCTCTTCCGATCGAGGAGGCAGTCCTGCCGCAAGGTTGAACAATCCGAGGTTGACGACGGCGCGCATGGCCCCGACAGAAGCGAGATATGGAAATATTTTTAATGTTGCGGGCGTCCAATCCTCGACCCTTGGGAGATCGACCTCGGCATAAGTCTCCAGGACGGATGGGCTAGTCGCATCGATCAAAACCAGTCCTGTCACATCCTGCGGGAACTTTGCAGTGAACATGCGCGCATATGCCCCACCGATGGAGTGCCCGACAAGGATGTAAGGGCCTGGAATACTCGCAGTTTTCAAAAGCTCATGGAGCTGTTGGCTGACATTTTCGGCGTCCATCGCAGAAGTAGATGTCGAACTCCATCCGTAGCCCGCTCGATCATAAGAGCAAACGCGGGCTACCTCGGCCACTGCCGGCTGAATCCAAGCCCAAGCTAGCCAAGGGACCCCGGCGCCGCTTTCGAGGATAACGGTCCGGCGCCCTTCACCTGTACAGTAGAGATGAAACGTGTGACCCTCCACGGCCACGAGCCGACCGGGAGGACGAAGCCCTGCGAGCTCGGCTCTCGATGCAAAGTGATGGTGTACTCCGCCTCCAAGAGCGAGCGCGGTGATAAATACAGCCGCGCCCGCGGCAAGGCGCAATGTCCATCGGCCAAAGATGCGGAATGGATGTCCCGTACGCCGTTCCACGGTTCCCCCGCGCAATAAGTGACAGACTATGACTGTGAGAGTCATATGTTCTTCTTTGGCTGTCAATTTGGCAATCTTGGGAGTTCCGCTCCTGCCACACAGCGGGTCCGCCTCCCCCCGCTAGCCCTCCGCCCCCCGCCGTGGCAAAGCGTCCCGCATGACGCCCGGCCCCTCCCCCGCGATTCTCGCCCCCATGGCGCGGCGGCTGCAGCTCGCCGATTATCGCTCCTATGCCGCGCTGGATTGCGCGATAGAGGCGCCGCTGGTGGCGCTCACCGGCGAGAATGGGGCCGGCAAGACCAATATTCTCGAGGCGCTGTCGCTGTTCTCGGCCGGGCGCGGGCTGCGCGGGGCGGAGCTTTCCGATTGCGCGCGGCGGCAGGGCTCCGGCGGTTTCGCGGTCTCGATCGAGCTTTCCGCCGACGGCGTCGTCACGCAGCTCGGCCATGGGCTGGAGCCGGCCAGCGGCGAGCAGAGCGCGGCGCGGCGCTTTCGCATCGACAGGGCGCCGGTCTCCTCCGCCCGCGCTTTCGCCGATCATCTGCGCCCGCTGTGGCTCACGCCGGCGATGGACGGGCTGTTCGCCGGGCCGGCGGGCGATCGGCGGCGCTTTCTGGATCGGCTGGCGCTCAGCCTCGACGCCGAGCATGGCGCGCGCGCGGCGAAGCTCGAGCGCGCGCTGCGCAATCGCAATCGGCTGCTCGCCGAGGAGACCGCCGACGCCCGCTGGCTGGACGCCGCCGAGCGCGAGATCGCCGCGCTCGGCGTCGCCGTGGCGGCGGCGCGGGGCGAGACCGTGCTGCGGCTGCGCGCGCTCATCGCGAGAGAGCGCGACGACAGCTCGCCCTTTCCCTGGGCCGAGGTTTCGATAGAGGGGGAGCTGGAGCGCATGATCGGCGAGGAGCCGGCGCTGCAGGTGGAGGATCGCTATCGCGCGCGGCTCGCCGCCGCCCGCCGGCGCGACGCCGCCGCCGGCCGCACGCTGGAAGGCCCGCAGGCGAGCGATCTTTCCGTGCGCCACGGCCCCAAGGACGAGGCGGCGCGCGCCTGCTCCACCGGCGAGCAGAAGGCGCTGCTGGCCGGTCTCGTTCTCGCACATGCGAGGCTGGTGGCGGCGACCACGGGGCGCGCGCCGCTGCTGCTGCTGGACGAGGTGGCGGCGCATTTCGATCCGCTGCGGCGCGAGGCGCTCTACGCCGAGCTGGAACGCATCGGCGGACAAGTGTGGATGACGGGCGCCGATCCGGAAGTGTTCGCCACGCTGGGCGGACGCGCGCAGCTCCTGCGCGTCTTTCCGGGGCGCATCGAGAGCGCGATGTGAGTCTTTCGCAACGCTCCCAAAAAAGGCCGCATTCGAGGCCCTGAACAGACACGCCCCGGCGCTCGCGTCGGTGCGAAAACTCAGCCGCCGAACCATTGAAGAAGCGCATGCGCGAGCCGAATGAAATCGATTTTTGGCGCGGCTTCGCTCTCGTCACCATTTTCGTGAATCATATTCCAGGGATTTTCTTCGAGCGCTTCACCTTTCGCAATGTGGCGATCTCCGATTCGGCGGAGCTGTTCGTTTTTCTCGCCGGCTGGGCGTTGCGCAAGCTCGTGGACGGGCCGGCGCGGACGCTTTCGGCGCGCTATCTGATCCTGCGGCTCGAGGGGCGCGCCTTCACCGTCTATCTGGCGCAACTGGTGATCGCGCAATTGGCCGTCGCGCTGCAGGCCGGCGCCTCGCTGCTGCTGGACGCGCCCTTTCTGCTCGACTGGAACAACGCCTCGGCGATTTTCTCCGATCCGGTGCGCGCCAATCTCGGCCTCGTGCTGCTGACCTTTCAGCTCGGCTATTTCGACATTCTGCCGCTCTATGTCGTGCTGATGCTGGCCTCGCCGCTGATCGCCCTCGCCTATCGCCATGCGCGAGCGCTGCTGCTCCCGGCCTCGCTCGCCATCTGGGCCTATGCGCTGGCCTTCGGCGTCAACTTCCCGACCTGGCCGGTGGAGGGCGCCTGGTTCTTCGATCCGCTGGCCTGGCAGCTCGTCTTCGTGCTCGGCTTTCTGCTGGCCGGCGAGGATGGGATCGGCGGCCTCGTGCGCCGCTATCGCAAGCCTCTGTGGTGGGCGGCGCTGCCGATCGTGCTGCTCGGCGTCGCCGCGGCGCGGACCGAATTCGATCCCTCGCCGATCGCTCTGCCGGAGCCCAAGCTGTTCTTCGTCTTCGACAAGACCTTTTTGTCGCCGGCGCGGCTGCTCTCCAATCTGGCCATCGTCGCGGTCTTCGCGGGCGCATTTCACACGATCGCGCGACGCCTTCCGCGCATCGCCGATTTTTTGTCGACGCTCGGCCGCAATTCGCTCAACGTATTCTGCGCCGGGTCTCTGCTGAGCCTCGCCGGGCAGATCTTCCGCTTCGCCTATAGCGGGGATGTTGTAAGCGACGCGTTTATCGTTATGTTCGGCATCGCTGCGATGGGGGCGACAGCATGGGCTTCGGAATGGCGCGAAAGGTTGCGGGCAAAATCGGCGCGGGCTCCTGCATAGCGCTGGCGCTCGCGGCGTCGCTCGCGCTCGCGCAAGAACGCGCGCCAGAATCCGCGCCGCCGTCCGAGGCGCCGCCGCTCAGTCCCGCCTGCGAAGCGCCGGCCGGCGATATCGCCGCGCCCGCCTCGCTGCCGCATTTCGCCAAAGCGCTACGTGAGCGCAAGACAGCGAGCATTCTCGCCATCGGCTCCTCCTCCACCTCCGGCGTCGGCGCCACCTCCGACGCCAAGAGCTATCCAGCCCAGCTCGAGGCGATTTTGGAAGGGGCGCTGAAGGGCGTCGATGTCGTGGTCGCCAATCGCGGCGTCTCCGGCGAGGTGGCGGCCGTCACCGCCGAACGCATCAAAAGCGAGGTGGCGCGGGAAAAGCCCGATCTCCTGCTCTGGCAGCTCGGCACCAATGACGCGCTGGTGCGCATCGCGCCGGACGAATTCGAGAACACGGTGAGCTCGACCATACGCTGGCTGAAGGCCAATGAGATCGACGTGGTTCTGGTCGGCCTGCAATATAGCTCGCGCTTCTCGCGCGACGAGGAATATTTCGCGATCCGCAACGTTCTGCAGCGCGTCGCGACGGCGGAGAATGTCGCCTATGTGCGCCGCTATGACGCGATGCGCTTCATCGCGCAGAACCACGCCAATCTGCAGATGATGTCACGCGATAATTTCCATCTCAACGATCTCGGCTATCAATGCATGGCCGAGCATATCGCGCGCGCTGTGATCGTCGGCGTCTTCGCTAAGCGCCGCCCGAGCGGGAACTGAAGGCGCTCGTCGGCGTAGAGCGAAAGCCGCCGCGCCGACGAGCGCCGAAGGCTCAGAGCCGCTTCAGCCCTTCCTCGAAGCTGATGGCCTCGAAGCGTTGGTCATATTTGGCGGCGCCATCGGCGAGCGTGTCGATCTTTTCCGCCGTGTCGTATTTCTTCATCTTCGTCTTATCGAGATAGAGAAGCTCGATCAGCTCATTGTAGACGGAGGTGTCGTCGATCGGCAGAACATAGAGCGGCACGCCTTCTATGCTGATCTCATAGCGCGAGGCGCGGTCGAGATCGGAGACATAGATGAAATATTTGCCCTCCGGCTTCGCGCTCGCGCCGAGCGCCGCGACGAGAGCGGGAAGCTCGCGAAACGAGGCGAGCGATCCGGCGAGAAACGACAGCGCCCCCTCGCCTTCCTGCGCCGTGGCGTGAACGCCTTCCAATGCGAGCAGCGGATCGAGCGTGACAGCGATCTCGCCGCGAAAGCCGAAACGGCCGGCGTGATGCGTCGCTCCCTTGTGGCTGGGCTTCAAGAGCCGGCCCTCGGCGTCGAGGCGCTGGAAGGCGGTCGTTTCGATAGACGTCATGTTCGGCTTTCGCTATCCGCCCCTTCTCGAAACATTCGAGACCGTGACGGTCGATTTTCGCGGGGAGATAGATGAGACATGGCTCGCGTCGACAGCGCACGCGCCGCCCGACGCGTCGCGAGGTCGATCATCGAGGAAAACGAAAAAAGGAGCGCTCTCGAAAGATCGAGCGAGAGCGATTCGTTTCATTGTCGCTGACGCGGAGCCGACAAAAATGTCGGCTTTCGATCCGCACGACGACGCTCGTCGCTCCTCAGGAGAAGTAAAGCAAGTTCTACGCCGCAGTGGCGACGAGGGGCGGCGCCTTCACCGCTCGAGCTCGCGGCAAAGCGGCGACGGATGCGCATTCTCGATCATCAGACGCTCGGCGCGATATCCAATTGCATCGCCGATACACGGAATGGACCGACTCCGTCGTCGCTCGATCCGCTGCGCCATTCGATAGGACAAATAGGCGAGCGCCACTCCGCCGATCGGGTCTACGAAATAATGCCCGCCTTCCGTCACCGTGCCCACCATCAGAGCGATATCGACGACGCATAAGAAATAGAAGGCCGGGCGCACGGTTCGCAGGCTCAGCGGCGTCAGCGCGCCGACCACGGCGTGAAAAGAGGGAAAGCTCAATAGGCCGCCGATCGTGCTGCTCGCGAAATTCAGCGGCGCGGACTCGCGCAGGCGGCTCAGATGATCGAGCGGCGTCCGACCGCCGAAGCGAAGCTCGTGAAACAGCGAATCATCGACGAGAGTAACGGCGCTCGAGGCCGGCAGGACGGCGGCGATGACGATCGTCGCCGTGAGCGCGATCGCGAATGCGAGAAGATAGACGCGCAATTCGCCGATACGCTCGAGCGCGACCAGCACAACCACCGGCGCGATGATCTGCATGGTCATGCTCGAATAAGCTTCCCGCAGCCACTTCGCCAATAAGGGGCGATCGTCGACATAATGGGCGAAGGCCAGCCAATCGACGCCGAGCCATCGATCGAGCGAGAGAAACAGCTCGTCCTGCAGCGGCATGGCGAGACGCTGCGTCGCATAGCTCGCGAAAATTCCTACGAGCGACGTCGCCACCACATAGATCAGCGAGTAGACGAATATCGGCGCAGCGCGCGAGACGAAGCTCGGCGAAGCGAAGCGACAATAGAGATCGAGAGCGACGACCGCGACGAAGAAAAGGCTCGGGTCCGGGAAGGACGGCAGCGTCATTCCCGTCGCTTTTGCGCCGACATAGGCGCTCGCCAGCATCGCGAGGCTGAGCCGCGCGGCGGCCGATGGAACGGCGACGAAGCGCGATCGCAGATGATCGAGACAGAGGTCGTAAAATCGGCGCGAAACATGAAGAGACGTGCAAAAGAACATAGAATGCATGCTCGAAACTCGCGCCTCGAAATGATTTGGAGACGCGCCGCCGGACTCGACGAGAGCGCCCCATAATTATGCCGACTCGCGTCGGCGCTCCAATGAATACTGGACTACGAAACCGCGGTTACATTTCGGTAAACGACTAATTTTATGAGATCTTCCAGTAATATAGGCGTCTCACCAGTCTATCGGCGCGCGTCCTTTCGATTCGAGATAGGCGTTGGCCTTGGAAAAATGCCTGCAGCCGAAAAAGCCGCGCGCCGACAGTGGCGATGGATGCGCGCTCTCGAGCACCAAATGCTTGGAGCGATCGACGCCCGCGCCCTTCTGCCGCGCATAATTGCCCCAGAGCAGGAAGACAATTCCCTCCCGCTCGCGCGAGAGCGCCTGCACGGCGGCGTCGGTGAAGCGCTCCCAGCCCTTGCCCTGATGCGAGCCCGCGGCGCTGTCGCGCACGGTGAGCGTGGCGTTGAGCAGCAGCACGCCCTGATGCGCCCAGCGCGAGAGATCGGGATCGCGCGAGACGGGCCGCCCGAGATCGCTCTCGATCTCCTTGAAGATGTTCTGCAGCGAAGGCGGCGGCGGAATGTCGCGGCCGACGGCGAAGCACAGGCCATTGGCCTGGCCGCGGCCGTGATAGGGATCCTGACCGAGGATCACCACTTCCACGGCGTCGAAGGGACATTCGTCGAAGGCGCGGAAAATCTGCTTGGCCGGGGGATAGACCGGAGCGCGAGCGTATTCCTCGCGCACGAATTGGCGCAGAGCGTCGAAATAGGGCTGCTCGAATTCCGCCGAAAGCCGCAGCTTCCAGCTCTCGTCGATCTGCACGGGTTTGTTCATATCCGCCAAGCTAACATGCGTCGGCGCCGGACGAGAACCCGGCCGTGTCGCAAAAACGCGAGAATGATGTTTCAAACATCATCTTGGCGAGATAAAACATGCCTGCTAATATAATAAGCGTGAGCATATGAGATGATCACCGCCGCTCAATTGCGCGCCGCACGGGCGCTGCTCGGCATAGATCAGAAGAAGCTGGCCGAGCTTTCCGGCGTCTCCCTGCCGACCATACAGCGCATGGAGGCGAGCGACGGCAATGTCCGCGGCGTGATCGAGACGCTCACCAAGGTCGTCGAGGCGCTGAACGAAGCCGGCGTCGAGCTGCTCGGCGAGAACGCCCGCAGCGAAGGCGCCGGACGCGGCGTGAGGCTGCGCCGTCCCGGCCCGCCCAAACCGACGACTTGAGGATTAATCGCGACGACGACCGCCGACTTCGCGCCGACGATCCCGCCGCTCCTCGATCAAAGGAGCCAGTGTTGAGAGATCGACGTTTTCGCCAGCCGAGCTTCATCGAGCTGTTCACGCCCAAGCTCGTCACCATTTTGCGCGAAGGCTACGGCCTCGCGGATCTGCGCGCCGACGCCATCGCCGGCCTCACTGTGGCGATCGTCGCGCTGCCGCTCTCCATGGCATTCGCGATCGCCTCGGGGCTCAGCCCGGACCGCGGGCTCTATACGGCGATCATCGGCGGATTTCTGGTCTCCATGCTCGGCGGCAGCCGCTTCCAGATCGGCGGGCCGGCGGGCGCCTTCATCGTTCTCGTCTTCGCCATCGTGCAGCGTCAGGGCTATGACGGGCTGGCGCTGGCGACGATGATGGCCGGCGTCATTCTCTTCGCCATCGGCCTGCTGCGCTGGGGCACCTACATAAAATACATCCCCTTTCCGGTGACGGTCGGCTTCACCGCCGGCATAGCGGTCATCATCTTCGCCAGCCAGCTCAAGGAGATTTTCGGCCTCTCCCTCGCCAATGAGCCGGCCGCGCTCGGCCCGAAGCTCGCGGCCCTATGGGAGGCGCGCGCCACGCTGAAGCCGGCGACGGTCGGCGTCTCGGCGCTGGCGCTGGCGATTATCCTCGGTCTGCGGCGCTGGCGTCCGAGCTGGCCCGGAATGCTGATCGCCGTGACGGTCTGCGCGGCGGCGACGGCGGCGCTGCATCTCGACATAGAGACGATCGGCTCGCGCTTCGGCGGCGTGCCGAGCACGCTGCCGGCGCCGGCGGTCCCGCATTTCGATCTCGCGCGACTGCGCGCGCTGCTGCCGGACGCGCTGACCATCGCCGTGCTCGGCGCCATGGAGTCGCTGCTCTCGGCCGTCGTCGCCGATGGCATGAGCGGGCGGCGCCATCGCTCCAATTGCGAGCTCGCCGCGCAGGGCGTCGCCAATATCGTCGCGCCGCTGTTCGGCGGCATTCCGGTGACGGGAACCATCGCCCGCACCGCGACCAATGTGCGCTCCGGCGCCAAAGGCCCGGTCTCAGGGATGCTGCATGCGCTGTTCCTGCTCGGCTTCATGCTGATCGCCGCGCCGCTGGCGGCCTATATTCCGCTCGCCTCGCTCGGCGCCGTGCTCGCCGTCGTGTCCTGGAACATGGCGGAGAAGAAGGAATTCGTCGCTCTGTTCTGCGCCTCGCGCGGCGACGCTCTGGTGCTGGTCTCCACCTTCCTGCTCACCATTTTCGAGGATTTGACCGTCGGCATAGGCGTCGGCGTGACGCTCGGCGCCTTCCTCTTCCTGCATCGCCTGGCCGAGAGCGTCGAGGTGCAGACCGGCGAGGCCTTTCTCGACGAGGATCGCGCCGATGATTACGACGGCCATCGCCCGACCTATGATTCCGCCGCCGCCTCCGACGCAGAGGTGATGGTCTATAAGATCAGCGGCGCCATCTTCTTCGGCGCTTCGGCGACGGTGAGCGCGGCTCTGGACGAGATCGGCCGCTATCCGCATGTCTTCATCTTCGATTTCAGCGAGGCGCCGCTGATCGACAGCACGGCGGCGCGGGCGCTGGAGAGCTTTGTCACGCGGCTGCGAAAGGCGGGAACCGTGGTTTGCGTCGCCGGCGCGCGACCCGCCGTGCGGCGGGCGCTGCTCTCGGCCGGGCTGCATGAGCCGGAGACGCTCTACGCCGGCACGGTCGCCGATGCACGCCGCCGCGCCACGGCGCCGCAGCCGCCCGAAAATCGCGCCCCGCGGCTGAGCGGCGCCCTCCCCGGCCGTGCGTGAGGCGCGCGGCAAGCAGTTTGCTTGGCCGTAAGCCGACCACTCATTTCCTGCTGATCGCTTCGCTCGGCATTCGCCGCCTTCCTTCTCCCCGCTCGCGGGGAGAAGGTGAGGATGAGGGGCTCGGGGCGTTTTCCGTCTGTGGCTCGCGCCCCGAGCCCCTCTCCCCGCTCGCGGGGAGAGGGGGAATGCGCGCCGAACCGTTCAGCCGGAACTCGTATCACGCGCGAAGCCTCATGCCCTCAGAACCCTTTTTCCTGCCCGAATTCGGCCAGACAGACCCCGGCCTCGGCCTTCTCCGAATGGCGGCGCTGCTCGCCGAGACCGATGACGATCCCGGCGAGGAGACGCTCGATCTCATGGCCGAGCAGGTCGAGAGCGGCTGCCTCGCCGGCCTCGACCCGGCCGATATCTGGCCGGAGCTGCTGCTCTCGCTCAGCGGGCCGGCGCCCGGCAAGGCGTTCCGCGTGCTGCGCATCTGCGGCGCGCTGCAGGCCGTTCTGCCCGAGGTCGACGCCCTTTTCGGCGTTCCGCAATTGTCGGATGGCCAGTCGGAGGTCGATCTCGGCGCCCATTTGCTGCGCTCGCTGGACGAGGCCGGACGCAGAGACGCGCCGCTTCCCGTGCGCTTCGCCCTGCTCGTCATGAATGTCGGCAAGGGGGATTCGCCGCGCGAGCATCTGCCGCATCATTACAAGCACATAGACCGCGGCGGCCCGCGCATAAGCGGGATCGCCGAGCGCTTCGGCGTCCCTGCCGATTGCGTCCCGCTGGCGCTGACGGCGCTCAGCGAATGCGAGCGCGTGCATCGCGCCTCGGAAGTGCGCGCCGGCCCGGTGGCGCAAATGCTGGAGCGGCTCGGCGCCTTCGACGCGCCGGAGAGCTTCGCCCTACTGATGGAAGTGTGCAGCTGCGATTTCGCCGCCCATTCCGGGCGCCCCGGCGAGGCCTATCCCAAGGCTGTGCTGCTGGAGACGGCGCGCGACGCCTGCCTGCCGATCGAGCCGGCGACGCCCGAGGCGCGCGCCGAGGCGATCGCTCAGGCGCTGCGCTCGCAGCGCTGGTCGAGCGAGGGCTGAACGGCGCCGGTCGCCGCCGGCTCCGGCTCGGCGCCGGCCGCAGGCAGACGCACACGGAAGGTCGCGCCGCCGCCGGGCGTCTCCACGACGCCGAGCTCGCCGCCCTGCAGCTCGACCAGCTCGCGAACGATCGACAGGCCGAGGCCCGTGCCGGGCGTCGTCTCGTCCTTGCGCCAGAAAGGCTCGAAGATGCGGCCGCGATCACCCTCGGCCACGCCGCTCCCGTGATCGACGACCTCGATCACGCAATCGGGCAGCACGCGAACGACGACGGCGCCGCCTCTGGGCTCGGCGCGAACCGCATTGGCGATGAGATTGGCGACGATGCTCTCGACGCTCCAGCGCAAGGCGAGCGCGATCACATGGCGCGAGGGCGCCTCGAACTGAATGTCGCGCCCGTCGCCGAGCGCGATCGGCACATGATCGGCCGCGACGCTCAGCACGATATCGTGCAGATCGATCCTCTGCGGCGCGATCGGCCCGCGCTCCCTGATCTGCGCGAGCAGCAGCATCTGCTCGACGATCGTCTGCACGCGCAGGACGTCGCGCTCGAGCTCGGCTTTGAGCGGCCCCTCCTCCATCTTGCCGAGGCGCGCGCGCAAAATGGTGATCGGCGTGCGCAGCTCATGCGCCGAATTGGCGGAGAAGCGCCTCTGGCGCTCTACTCCCTCCCGCACCCGCTCGAAAGCCTTGTTCACCGCCTCGATGAAAGGCCGCATCTCCGACGGCGCCTCGTCGGGAGCGACGCCCTCCTTCAGCGAATTCACGTCGATCGTCGCGATCTTCGCCGCCGCCGCACGCATGGGCGCGAGGCCGCGACGGACGACGAAGAGCGCAATGAGGCACATGGCCACCCAATTCGGAAGGAAGAACATCGCGCCGGGCAGAGTGGTCGTATAGAAGGGCAAGCGCATGAAATCACGCCATCGATACTGCGCTCCGCCGGTGGCGACGACGACCTCGCCGACCTGCGAATCGAGGACGAAGGACTCGCCTTTGCGCGCCGATCCGTCCACAATGACCTGAATGGGCGATCTCGAAAGCTTGAGACGGCCGACGCCTTCGAATGCTTCCGCTATTTCCGGCGACGATCCCGACAGCGCTTTCCCCATGCGCGGATCGAAGGCGCCGAAACGAAAATCCGGGTGCTCGGAAATAAAATCCCGCAATGCGTCGGTCATCGCGATCGATCCTGCGCCGCCTGCATCCTTGCGCAGCGCCGCGAGCATCATCTCCTGCACGCGCGGGCGCAGCAGCTCGTCGAGAGCGGCGACGCCTCCCGGCCGGACCAAGACCAGGACGGCGACGACGATCACAGGCGGCAGAATGAGATAGCCGAGAATGGAGCCGATGATCGCATAGACGATCAATCGGGACGACAGCGAGCGCAGCCTCATCGCGCCGAGCCTCACGACACGCGCGCCTCACGGATGAGATAGCCGATGCCGCGCGGCGCGTGAATCTCGACGCCGGCGTCCTGCTCGTCCAGGCGATGACGCAATCGCATCGCCACCATCTTCAGCGCGCCAATGTGCTTATGCTCGTCCGAGCCGTAAATCTCTTGCAGCAGCGCCGAGAAAGTGACCGCGCGTCCGGCGCGGCGCATCAGCGCGCCGAGCAGCATCAGCTCGCGCCGCGGCACGATGAGCGGAAATCCGCCGACGGAGGCGCTCTCCGAATTGAGATCGAAGGAGAGCCTGCCGACGATGACCGGCGGCGCCGGCTCGCCGCCGGGACGCCGAAGGCTGGCGCGAATGCGCGCCAGCAGCTCCTCGGTCGAGAAGGGCTTGGTCAGATAATCATCGACGCCGGCGTCGAGCCCGTCCACGCGGTCCTCGATCGAGCGGGCCGCCGTCACCACAAGAATGCGAATGCCGGGGCGAATGCGCTTGGCCGCGGCGACGATCGACAGGCCATCGCCGTCGGGCAAGCGCCGGTCGAGCAGCATTACCGAATAATCGCAGGAGCCGAGCGCCTCGGGAATATCGGCCAGAGCCTGGACGCAATCGGGAGCATAGCCGGCGCGCCGAACGCGATCGGCGATGAGCGTGGAAATATCCGGTTGATCTTCGACGATCAGAATACGCATCGAGCTGCTGTTCCCTTCGAACTCGACAGGCGAGGAGCGAAGGCGCGCGCGCCGAGCGTCGGCGCGCCGAACGAGCGGCTGTCGATCCATTATCGAGCGCCGACCGCCATGCCGCAACAGGAAATCCGCTTTCAGCGCCGGACGAGACAGGCCGCCGAAAGGCGCGTCATTCGCCCGTCTGCAGCAAGGTCCCGGCGCGCCGCGCCGCAGCGAGCAGGCGCACGAAAGCGAAAGCGGCGACAGAGAACAGCGCCGCATCCAGCGCCAAGCCATAAAACATGAGATCGAGCCGCAGCGCGTGATCGACGAGCACGGCGCGCAGCCCCTCGAACACATAGGTCGGCGGCAAGGCCCAGCAGATCGGCTGCAGCCAGCCGGGAAGAACGGAGACCGGGTAATAGACGCAGCCGAGCGGCTGAATGACGAACATCAGCGACCAGACGAGACTTTCCGCGCCGAGGCCGTAACGTAGCAGCAGGCCGGACACAAAGAGTCCGACGCTCCAGGCGAAGATGATGAGAATGGCGAAAAAGGCCACGAAGGCGAAGCCGAGCGCCCAGAGATTGAAGCCGAAGAACCAAATGGCCAGGATCGTCACCGGAACCATGCCGACAAAGAGACGAATGAGGCTCATCGCCATCATGGAGGCGACGAATTCCGCCGGCCGCAGCGGGCTCATGAAGAGATTGGCGATATTGCGCGACCACATCTCCTCGAGAAAAGAAAAAGAAAATCCCTGCTGGCCGCGCAGCAATATGTCCCACAGCAGCACAGCGCCGATCAGCGAGCCGGCGGCGATCGTCGTCTTGTCCGCGCCTGCGAGACCGCCCGGCGCGCGCAGGAGATAGGTCTGCAGAAAGCCCCAGGTGAGCATTTGCACCGTCGGCCAATACATCATCTCCAGCATGCGCGGCATGGAGGAGCGCAGCAGATAGGAGTAGCGCAAGGTCATCGCGCCGACGCGCGCGATCGAGAATTCCAAAGACGCGCTCATGCGGCGCCTCCATTGCCGCGCCCGCGCGCGACGTCGAGAAACACTTCCTCGAGATTGGCGCGGCCATAGCGCGCGAGCAGCTCGGCGGGCGAGCCGTCGTCGACGAGACTTCCTTCTTTCAGCATCATCACGCGATCGCAGAGGCGCTCCACCTCCGCCATATTGTGCGAGGCGAGCAGGATCGCGCAATTGCGCCGGCGGCGATAATCCTCGAGATGCCCGCGCACCCAATCGGCGGTGTCGGGATCGAGCGAGGCGGTAGGCTCGTCGAGCAGCAGCAGCTCCGGCTCGTTGATGAGCGCTTTGGCGAGCGCGACGCGCGTCTTCTGCCCGGCGGAGAGACGCCCGCTCGGACGATCGAGAAATTCTTTCAAGGCGAGATCGGCGGCCAGCTCCTCGATCTTCTCGGCGACGCCGCGAACGCCATAGAGCCGGCCGAAGACGGTGAGATTCTGCCGCACGGTGAGACGATGCGGCATATCCACATAAGGGCTCTCGAAATTCATGCGGCCGAGCGCGTGATAGCGATCTCTCAGAAAGTCGCGGCCGAAGATTTCGATTGTTCCCGTCGTCGGCTCGATGAGGCCCATGACCATGCCGATGGTCGTGGTCTTGCCGGCGCCATTGCCGCCGAGCAGACCCGTCACCGAGCCGGCGGGAAGCGCGAAGCTCAGCGGCTTCACGGCCACGGTCTCGGCGTAGGTTTTGGAGACGCCATCCACGCGAAGGACGGGAACGGTTTCGAGCGACATGATGTGCGGGGGTTTGCGGAGGACGGCTTCTTATCGGCAAAATGCGTCGGGAAAGCAAATTCCGTCGCACGTGCGGGAAATCCGGCGAGCGTCGCTCGTCGCGGTCCCTTCATTTGGACCGCATATCCTGAACCTCCCCAAACGCGGGAAAGGGACGACGGACATGAATGAACAAGCCGCCGAAGAATTCGCCGAGCTCGACGAGTTGCAGGCCGCGTATAAAGCGGCGATGGAGGAATGGATCGCGGCGATCCGCAAGGAAGAGACGCTCGTCACGGTCGCGCCGCATTCCGTGGCCGAGGTCGACAAACGAGGCGCGTAACAGAGCCTTGGCCGCGAAGGAAGACTATGAGGATGCGCTGCGCGAGAAATTCTTCGGCTTTTGACGCCCAAGGACGCAGAGGGGCGCTCGCCCCTCCTCGAAGTCACGCGACCGCTATCGCCTACTCCGCCGCCTCACGCGGCGTCCGATGGCGCAGGCCGAACATATAAGCGCGCGCCAGATTGCGGCCGCTTCTGCGATCATGCTCGGTGAGCAGGCGCAGAGCGAGATCGGCAGAGCGATAGCAATCATGCGCGATCTGCGCGACGCCGATCAATTCGTCATCGGCGAGCAGATCGAGACGCATGAAGTCGCGCACGAAAATGGCGTCGCTCCAGACGATCTGGCTCATGCCGGCAAAGACATTATTGCCGAGCAGCAGCGGCTTCAGCACGCGGCTCATCATCGGCGTGAAGCGATGCAGCACATAGCCCTGCGAACGCAGAAACAGCTCTATTTCCGAGAACAACGGCTGGCCTTCATAGAGCGGCAGGAACTCGACCTCGATATGGAGAACATAGGCGCGCCGCAGTCTTTCGACGGCATTTTGCAGGATCATCAGCTCCGCGCCCTGCACGTCCAATTCCAGGAAAGTCGCGCCTTCTGTTTCAGGCACGTCGTCGAGGCGCACAGTGTCGATCTCTTGCGTCGCTACGACTTCCGACCAGACCGGAAAGCCGTGGAACATCTCCATCGCCGCCGGGTTGGGCTTCAGCAGCGAGGTCATGTCGCGCGCCGCGCATATGTGCAGCGTATGGCGTCCGCCATCGCCGACCGCGTGCGGCAGATAGACATCGCTCGGATTTTTGCGGGCGTTCAGCTCTTCGACGGCGGCCTCGTCGGGCTCGAAGCCGACAACGGTCGCCTCGCCGCCGCGCAGCAGAGGCGCATAAACCGGCTCGCCGCTGATATGGCGCGCGCCTATGTCGACGATCTTGTGCGGGACGCTGGTCCCGGCGAGCTCGATGAAGGGAGGGAGACGGTCCGCAGGTTCCATGAAATCCTCGCCCGATAGCCGGCGCGTCGATCGGGCGAGGACGGAGCGCTGGAATCATCCGCTATTATGTGAGCGAGCTTTGATCGCCGCCGCTTGCGCGGGACTGGCGCGCTCACTTCTGGCAGTCGCGGCAGAAGAAGGTCGAGCGCCCGCTCTGGATCACGCGCGAGACATGGCCGCGGCAGCCCGCCGTCGGACAGGGCGCGTCCTCGCGGTCATAGACGCGGAACGAATGCTGGAAATAGCCGAGCGAGCCATCGGTCTGGCGATGGTCGCGCAGGCTGGAGCCGCCCGCCTCTATCGCCTCGCCCAGCACCTGCTTGATCGCCTCGACGAGATCGGAAAGACCGCGCTTCGGCTTTCCCTTGGCGTCGACCAGCGTTCCGGCGGCGCGCAAGGGTGAGAGATGCGAGCGATGCATCGCCTCGCAGACATAAATATTGCCGAGGCCCGCGATGATGCGCTGATCGAGCAGCGCGGCTTTCAGCGGCGCCTTGCGGCCGCGCAGCTCCTCGGCGAGACGCTGCGGCGTCAGCTCCGGCCCCAGCGGCTCGACGCCGAGCCCGTCGAACAGCGGATGCGTCGCCATCTCGCCGCGCGGGACCAGCAGCATGAAGCCGAAACGGCGCGGGTCGTTATAGGTGACGCTGGCGCCGCTCGTGAAACGAAACACGACATGGTCGTGCGCCGGCTTTGTGCTCACGGCGCGGTGATAGGCGCCCTCGGGGCCGTCGGCGTCGATGCGGAAGGAGCCGCTCATGCCCAGATGCATGATGAGCGTCTCGCCGCTGTCCAGCTCGCCCAAGAGATATTTGGCCCGCCGCTTCAGCGCCTCGACGCGCCGTCCCGCGAGCCGCGCGGCAAAGCCCTGCGGAAAGGGAAAGCGCAAATCGGCGCGGCGCAGCTCCACCTGCGCGAGGCCCGAGCCGGTGAAGACGGGCTCGAGCCCGCGGCGGACCGTCTCGACCTCGGGCAGCTCGGGCATGGGCTCAGAACCGCCCCGCCTTCCAGGCCGCGACGGCGACCGGGACAATGGGCTCGATGAGCTTTTCCATCGCCTCGGCGTAGACGCGGATCTCATATTGCGCGTGCGGATCGGCCCGAAGCGACAGAAACTTGAACAAATTCAGTAGATTGACCTTTGCGAACATATGGCTGTAGGTGGAGACCGGCAAAACCGTGCGGGCCAGCTCGCGCGGCCAGCCGGCGGCCAGCAGATCGCGATAAGTGGCGAAGGCGGCCTCGAAGCCGGCGCGCAGCTTCTCCACCTCGGCGCGGCGCGCCTCGAGATCGCCGCCGGGCTGGCGGCCCTGCTTATTGGTCGTCGCCTGCTCGCCGATGTTTTCCGGGTCGGGGAGATAATAGGTCTCCGGCAATTCGCGGTAGCGGCCGGACAGCTCATTATAGGTCCAGGTGCGGTGCCGATGCCATTGGCGCAGCACGAAGATCGGCGCCATCACCTCGAATTGGAACTCCACCGCCTCGAAGGGCGTCGTATGGCGATTCTTCCAGAGGTAATCGATGAGCTTTTTGTCCGAGCCCTCGTTCTCGCCGGCGCGCCAGGCGGCGTCATAGGAGACGCGGGCCGCGCGCACGATGGAGAGGTCCGAGCCCATATGATCGACGAGGCGGACGAAACCATGGTCCAGGACTTTGATCTGATCGGACATTCGTTTCTCTTCAAAGCGCTCCGCGCGCCCCCTCCCCGACCCTCCCCCGCTCTGCGGGAGAGGGGGACGCCGACGATCGGCGTTTCGCCACACCCTGGCCGCCCCCGAATCCTGCCCCCTCTCCCGCGAAGCGGGGGAGGGCTGGGGAGGGGGCGCTCGGGCTCCCCGCCCTCATCTACGCCCATTTCGCCCCCAGCCATAGCCATAGGCGCAAAGGCGCGTTATATCGCCCGGAACGCCACCGGACCCGAGAGATTATGACCTCTGAGCGCGAGACCTCGACCCATTTCGGTTTCTCCGAAGTCGGATTGGACGAAAAGCAAGGCCTCGTGGACGATGTTTTCCACAAGGTGGCGCGCCGCTACGACATTATGAACGATCTGATGTCCGGCGGAATGCACAGGCTGTGGAAAGATGTCTTCGCCGCCAAGGTGCGGCCCGCCCGCCGCGGCCCCTTCCGCCATCTGGACGTCGCCGGCGGCACGGGCGATATCGCCTTCCGCATCGCCAAGGCCGCCGGGCCGGAGGCGGAGATCGTCGTGCTCGACATCAATGGCGACATGCTGGACGTCGGCCGCGACCGCGCGCAGGAGCGCGGCCTCTCCGACAAGCTGGAATTCGTCCAGGCCAACGCCGAATCCCTGCCCTTTCCGGACGCGCATTTCGACGCCTATACGATCGCCTTCGGCATTCGCAACGTGCCGCGGATCGAGGTCGCGCTGGCCGAGGCGCATCGCGTGCTGAAGCCCGGCGGGCGGTTCCTGTGCCTCGAGTTCTCGCAGGTCGCGATTCCGGGCCTCGACAAGATCTACGAGGCCTATTCCTTCAATGTGATCCCGGCGATCGGCAAGCTGGTCGCGGGCGACGGCGAACCCTATCGCTATCTCGTCGAATCCATTCAGCGCTTCCCCCGCGCGGACGAGTTCGAGCGGATGATCCGTCGCGCCGGCTTCCGCCGCACGGGCTTCGAGCGGCTGACGGGCGGCGTGGTGGCGATCCACTCCGGCTGGAAGCTCTGACCTTTCCCGAAAACCAAAAGACGAACGGCGGCTCTTCGTGCTCATCGGCTTCGGGCATCTCTTCCGACTGGCGCGCGCCGGCTTCATTCTGGCGCGCGAAGGCGTGTTCAAGAGCGTCGATCCGGCCATCCTGCCCGTCCCGGCGCAATTTCTGCTGCGCTTCGGCAATCTTTTGGCCAAGCCCGGCAGCAGCGCCGGCGGCGCGCCGCAGGCGCTGGTGCGCGCCTTCGCGCAGATCGGCCCCTCCTATGTGAAGCTCGGCCAGTTTCTCGCCACGCGCCCGGATGTGGTCGGCGGCGAGATCGCCGACGCGCTGACCGCGCTGCAAGATCGAATGGAGCCCTTCGGCCGCAAGGCCGCGGTCGAGATCATCGAAAGAGCCTTCGGCAAGCCGATCGACGAGATTTTCCTGTCCTTCGGCGAGCCGGTGGCGGCGGCCTCTATCGCCCAGGTCCATCCCGCCCGCGTCGCCTATGCGGAGGGCGAGCGCAAGGTGGCGGTGAAGGTGCTGCGGCCGGATGTGGAACGCCAGTTCCGCCGCGACTTCGCCGATATGTATATTCTCGCCCGCGCCGCCGAGCGCTTCTCGGCGGAGGCGCGGCGGCTGCGGATGATCCAGGTCGTCGACACGCTGGCCCGCTCGGTGAAGCTCGAGACGGATTTCCGCCTCGAGGCGGCGGCGGCCTCGGAGTTTCGCGACAATGTGGCCGACGATCCCGACATTCGCGCCCCCGGCGTCGATTGGGACCGCACCACACGCGAAGTGCTGACGCTCGAATGGATCGACGGCGCGCCGCTGTCGGACCTCGCTCGCGTCGCCGCCATGAGCCATGATCTGAAGGATCTGGGCCGCAAGGTGCTGCAGTCCTTCCTACGCACGGCGATGCGGGACGGCTTTTTCCACGCCGACATGCATCAGGGCAATCTCTTCGTCGATCGCAAGGGACGGCTCGTCGCCATCGACTTCGGCATTATGGGCCGTCTCGGCTTCAAGGAGCGGCGCTTTCTGGCCGAGATTTTGTTCGGCTTCATCACGCGCGATTACAAGCGCGTCGCCGAGGTGCATTTCGAGGCGGGCTATGTGCCGCCGATTCACTCGGTCGAGGAATTCTCGCAAGCGCTGCGCGCCATTGGCGAGCCGCTGCATACGGTGAATGCGCAAGATATTTCCATGGCGCGGCTGCTCACTCTGCTCTTCGAGGTGACGGCGCTTTTCGACATGCGCACACGCACCGAGCTGGTGCTGCTGCAAAAGACAATGGTGGTGGCAGAGGGCGTCGCTCGCTCGCTCGATCCGACACTGAATATTTGGCGGACGTCCGATCCGGTCGTGCGCAGCTGGATCGAGGATAATCTCGGCCCCAAGGCCAAGCTCGAGGACGCCGGCCGCGCCGCGATCGACGTCGCCAAATTCACGACGCGACTGCCCAAGCTGCTCAATGACGCCGAGGCGGCCGTCGAAATGCTGGCGTCAGCCGGCACGAAGGGCTTGCGCCTCTCGGAAGATTCGCTCGAAGGTCTGGCGCGGGCGCGGCGGCGGTCGGATCGCTGGTTCATGCTGGCCGTCGTGCTAGTGGCGCTGCTGGCCATTCACTGGATGAGGTGAGATCGATGATGGCGAAAACGGCTTCGCTCGCGCTCCTGCTCGCCTTCACGTCTCTCGCCGCCACGGCCGCGACGCCGGAGGAGGCCTATCTTTCCCTCCGCGACCGCGCGACCGCCAAGCTGCGCAAGCTGGAAGCGGCCGGCAAAGCCGCCGGAGCGGCCGAGGCGGAAGAGCGGAAAACCCTCAAAGAGCTCGGCGAGAAGATGGAGGCGATCATCGGCCCCGTCTCCGTTCCCGGTTTTCAGAAGCTCGGCAAATACAGCATAGAGACGCTGTTCGACGGCGTCGGCGCCGATCAGCTCGACGGCCTCGCCTTCACCGGCGACGACGACAAATCGCAGCTCACCGTCTCGACGCAAGGCCTCGCCGAGGCCTTTTTGCGCGCCCGTCGCAAGGATTGGGAGAAGAGCGAGAAGCCGCCGCGAACGCTCGGCGAGGCGCTGGCTTCGCCCTTCTTCTACACTCTGGCGGTGAGCCCGGACGCGGGCGTCGAGATATACGCCGATCTGCCCATCGCCAAGCCCGCGGCGGCGACGCTGGCGACCGCCGTCCTCGATCTGCGCAGCCAGGACGACGCCGGCGGCGCGCTGCCGGACGAAATCATCGTCGCCGTCGCCAGCGAGGGGCGGCTCTATATCGCCTCGACGCCGGCCAAGGCGAAGATCGAATCCGCGCCCGCCTGCGAGAAAATCTGGAGCGAGCATCAGGCCAAGGCCAAGAAGGCGATGGATTCTTATTCCGCCTCCGGCCTCGCCAATGAGAAGGACTTCGAGAACTATGCGAATCTGCAGGCGGAAGGCTCGGTCGGCTTCCGTCGCTGCTTCGCGGACCATGCGAAATCGGAGAAATTCTTCGCCGCGCTGACGCAGGAAGCGCAGGCGCTCGCCGACAAATTGGCCGTGGCGAAGCGCTGAGGGCGCCCCTCCCCTGACCGAGTCTGAAGGGGCGCGGTCCAAGGAGGCTCTGGACCGCGAGCCTTCAGGCTCGCTCTATGTCTGATCAGCTCAGGCCAGCAGGCCGTGGTCGCGGGCGAGCTGGAGCAGATCCTTCTGCGGCCGCGCGCCGACATGGGCGATGACCTCCGCCGCCGCCAGCGCGCCGAGCGAGGCCGCGCCCTCATAGAGCGCGCCACGCGCGAGACCGGCCAGGAAGCCCGCGGCGAAGAGATCGCCGGCGCCGGTGGTGTCCACCACTTCCGTCACCGGATAGGCCGGAACGCTGACGCATTTATTGCCTTCGACGACGACGACGCCCTTCTCGGAGCGCGTGACGACGCCGAGAAGATTGGCCTCAGCGCCGAGCGCCTTGGCCGCCGTCGCGAAATCGGCGGTCTCATAGAGCGAATGCAATTCGCTCTCATTGGCGAAGAGAATGTCCACGAGGCCGTCGCGCACCAGCCCCAAGAACTCGCCGCGATAGCGATCGACGCAGAAAGCGTCCGACAGCGAGAGCGCGACGCGATTGCCGGCGGCGCGGCTGGCCTTGGCGGCCTTCAGAAAGGCCTCCTTGGCGGCCGGCGGATCCCAGAGATAGCCTTCGAGATAGAGAATTTTGGACGAGCGCACGAGCGCCTCGTCGACGTCCTCCGGACCGAGAGCCTGACAGGCGCCGAGGAAAGTGTTCATCGTGCGCTGGCCGTCCGGCGTCACCAGAATGAGGCAGCGCGCGGTGGCGGCGCCATCGGCGGCGACAGGCGTCTCGAAGGCGACGCCGGCCTTGCGAATGTCATGGGCGAACTCACGCCCGGCGTCGTCGTCCTTCACCTTGCCGATGAAGGCCGCGGCGAGGCCGAAGCCGGCGACGCCGACCAGAGTATTGGCCGCCGAGCCGCCGGACATGACCGTCGTCGGCCCCATGGCCGCGTAGATCGCGGCGGCGCGGGCTTCGTCGACGAGCTGCATCGCGCCCTTGTTCAGGCCGGCGGCGACCAGCTGATCGTCCTCCGCGCGCGAGAGTGTGTCGACAATGGCGTTTCCGACGCCGAGGACGTCATAGGTGGCGGACATGAAATCACCTGCTGCAGAACGGGGGCGCGAGCGCCGGACGGCCCTGTCTAATCGAGCCCGCCGCGACGTCAACCGATCGCGCGTGGAAGGCGCCCGACCACCGCCGAGGCCGAGGCGTAGCAAGAACGCGGCTATTATGCCACAACAGTCTGAAAAACAAAGACAAACTAGAACAGGCCACGTTCCGCCGGGTGGTCCGTGGCGACGTTCGAGATTTTTTTTGCGCGGGCCGAGCAAACGCCCGGCTTTTCTTGTAGGAGAATTGCAGCGCGGCCTTCCGGCTCGCGCGTCCCGTTCCGGCCCGCGGTGAGCGTCGTCATGTCGATCAAGCATCCGATCATATCGATCACCGGCTCGTCCGGCGCCGGCACCAGCTCGGTCAAGCAGACTTTCGAGCAGATTTTCCGCCGCGAGAAGGTGGAGGTCGCCTATGTGGAAGGCGATTCCTTCCACCGCTTCGACCGCGACCAGATGAAAGCCGCCATGGGCGAGGCTCAGGCGCAGGGCAACGCCCATTTCAGCCATTTCGGCCCAGAGGCCAATCTGCTCGGCGAGCTCGAGAATCTGTTCAAGGAATATGGCGAGACCGGAAGCGGGCAATATCGCCATTATGTTCATGACGCGAACGAGGGCGCCGTGCTCGCCTCGCCGCCCGGCACTTTCACGCCCTGGCGCGAGCTGCCCGCCAATACCGACCTTCTGTTCTACGAAGGTCTGCACGGCGCCGTGGTGACGGAGGACGTCAATGTCGCGCGCTACGCCGATCTGAAGATCGGCGTCGTGCCGGTCATCAATCTCGAATGGACGCAAAAGCTCCATCGCGACCGCAACACGCGCGGCTACACCACCGAGGCCGTCACCGAGACGATCCTGCGCCGGATGCACGATTATGTGTATTACATCTGCCCGCAATTCTCGGAGACGGACATCAACTTCCAGCGCGCCGCGACAGTGGACACCTCCAATCCCTTCGTCGCGCGCTCCATTCCGAGCCCGGACGAATCGATCGTCGTCATCCGCTTTCGCGATCCGCGCGGCGTCGATTTCCCCTATCTCGTGACGATGATCGCCGGCAGCTGGATGTCCCGCGCCAATTCCATCGTCATTCCGGGCAATAAGCTCGATCTCGCCATGCAGCTCATACTCACGCCGCGGATATTGGAGCTGATGAAACGCAAACGTGGCGAAGCCTGAGGAAACGAACCCGATGTCGAATGTTTTGGAGACTGTCGCCGAAGTCGCCGCGGCCGAGGACGAGCGCCGCGCCGCCAACGCCATTCGCGCGCTGGCGATGGACGCGGTGGAGAAGGCCAAATCCGGCCATCCCGGCATGCCCATGGGCATGGCCGACGTCGCCGCGGTGCTGTTTCGTCAGTTCGTGAAATTCGACGCCGCGGCGCCGGACTGGGCGGATCGCGACCGCTTCGTGCTGTCGGCGGGGCATGGCTCCATGCTGCTCTACGCCCTCGTCTATCTGCTGGGCTATCCTGGCGTCTCGATCGACGATCTGAAGAATTTCCGCCAGCTCGACTCCAAGACCCCCGGCCATCCCGAGTTCGGCCACACCGTCGGCGTCGAGACGACGACCGGACCGCTCGGCCAGGGCCTCGCCACCGCGGTCGGCTTCGCCATCGCCGAGCGGCTGCAGGCGGCGCGTTTCGGCGACGAGATCGTCGATCATCGGACCTATGTCATCGCCGGCGACGGTTGCCTGATGGAAGGCGTCAGCCATGAGGCGATCGACCTCGCCGGCCATTTGAAGCTCGGCCGGCTGATCGTGCTGTGGGACGACAATGGCATTTCCATCGACGGGCCGACGACGCTCTCCACCTCCACCGATCAGCTGGCGCGTTTCGCCGCCTCCGGCTGGCATGTGCAGCGCGTGGACGGCCATGCGCCGGCGGCGATCGCCGCCGCGCTCGCCACGGCGCAGCAGGACGCGCGCCCGTCGCTGATCGCCTG
Organism: Methylosinus sp. PW1; assembly: GCF_000745215.1. Classification (NCBI taxonomy): domain Bacteria; kingdom Pseudomonadati; phylum Pseudomonadota; class Alphaproteobacteria; order Hyphomicrobiales; family Methylocystaceae; genus Methylosinus; species Methylosinus sp. PW1. The sequence goes on along the minus strand of NZ_JQNK01000008.1, from coordinate 748,731 downwards.
CCGCAGCGTCATCGGCTATGGCGCGCCGGGCAAGCAGGGCAAGGAGACGGTTCACGGCGCGCCGCTCGGCGCCTCGGAGATCGAGCTCGCCCGCGCCGAGCTCGGCTGGCCCTATGAGCCTTTCGAGATTCCGGCGGAGACGCTGGAGGCTTGGCGCGCCGCCGGCCGTCGCGGCGCGAGCGAAAGGCTCGCCTGGGAGCAGCGCCTCGCGGCCTCGCCCAAGCGCGACGAATTCGAGAATTTTCTGAAGGGCGACGTCGCTGGCGCCGTGGCCGCGCCGCTGCGCGCGCTGCGCGAGAGCTTCGCCACCGATCGGCCCAAGGTGGCGACGCGCAAATCCTCCGAGACCGTGCTCGGCGTCATCAACGCCGCGACCGACGCCACGATCGGCGGCTCCGCCGATCTCACCCATTCGAACTTCACCATCACCAAAGGGCTCGGCTCCGTCTCCGCGGAGAATTTCGCCGGCCGCTACATTCACTATGGCGTGCGCGAGCACGGCATGGCGGCGGCGATGAACGGCATAGCGCTGCACGGCGGCTTCGTGCCTTATGGCGGAACCTTTCTCGTCTTCTCCGATTATGCGCGCGGCGCGATCCGCCTCTCCGCGCTGATGGGCCAGCGCGTCGTCTATGTGCTGACGCATGATTCCATCGGCCTCGGCGAGGACGGGCCGACGCATCAGCCGATCGAGCATCTCGCCTCGCTGCGCGCCCTGCCCAATCTCTATGTGTTCCGCCCGGCGGACGCGATCGAGACGGCGGAGAGCTGGGAAATCGCCCTCAATGCGCGGACGACGCCCTCCGTGCTGAGCCTGTCGCGTCAGAATCTGGCGACGCTGGAGCGGCCGATCGGCGAGAATCTCACGGCCCGCGGCGCTTATGTGCTGCGCGAGCCGAGCGGCGGGCGCCATGTGACGCTCATCGCCACCGGCTCGGAAGTGCAGATCGCGCTCGCCGCGGCCGACCTTCTGTGGACGCGTGGCGTGCGCGCGGCCGTCGTCTCCATGCCCTGCTGGGAGCTGTTCGAGACGCAATCGCCGACCTATCGCGCCAGCGTGCTCGGCTCGGCGCCGCGCGTCGCGGTGGAGGCCGCCGCGCGCCTCGGCTGGGACCGCTGGATCGGCGAGCGCGGCGCTTTCGTCGGCATGACCGGCTTCGGCGCGAGCGCGCCGGCGGATGCGCTCTACGCCCGCTTCGGCATCACGGCCGAAGGCGTCGCCGGAACCGCGCAAACGCTACTCTGACGATCGGCGTAATCGGAACGGCGCCCGCGGCTTCGCGGGCGTCGCGCCGGCAGAAACGAATAGTCGATTTCGAGCTCGAACGAATAGACCAAGAGAAACCCTCGCGAGAGGGCGCCGCAATTCTCGGCGCGCGGCCGCGGGAGGTGATGACATCGCCCGCGCTCCGCTATATCGCTATCAGCGGAATCGGCCTGCGCCCCCCATATTGCTCTGGCGGCGCCGTCGTAGACTTTAATCGAATTCCGGCACTGGGAGGACACCGCAAATGGCGCTCATCACCCTGAGACAATTGCTCGACCACGCCGCCGAGCACGACTATGGCGTGCCGGCCTTCAATATCAACAATATGGAGCAGGGCCTCGCGGTGATGGAAGCCGCCGCCTCCGTCGACGCTCCGGTCATCATCCAGGCGAGCCGCGGCGCCCGCTCCTACGCCAATGACGTGATGCTGGCCAAGATGATCGAGGCGCTGGCGATCATGTATCCCGACATTCCGCTGGTCATGCACCAGGACCACGGCAATAGCGAAGCCACCTGCGCCAGCGCCATTCGCTTCGGCTTCACCTCGGTGATGATGGACGGCTCGCTCGAGGCCGACGGCAAGACGCCGGCGAGCTATGACTACAATGTCGCGGTGACGCGCCGCGTGGTGGATCTCGCCCATTGGGTCGGCGCCTCGGTGGAGGGCGAGCTCGGCGTGCTCGGCTCGCTGGAGACCGGCGAGGGCGAGAAGGAGGACGGCCATGGCGCCGAGGGCAAGCTCAGCCACGACCAGCTGCTGACCGACCCCAGCCAGGCGGTGGATTTCGTCGCCCGCACCAAGGTCGACGCTCTCGCCATCGCCATGGGCACCTCGCACGGCGCCTATAAATTCTCGCGCAAGCCCGACGGCGCCATTCTCGCGATGCATGTGATCGAGGAGATTCACAATCGCCTGCCGAACACGCATCTCGTGATGCACGGCTCCTCCTCCGTGCCGCAGGATTTGCAGGATGCGTTCAACGAGGCCGGCGGCGAGATGCCGCAGACCTGGGGCGTGCCGGTCGAGGAGATTCAGCGCGGCATCAAATATGGCGTGCGCAAGATCAACATCGACACCGATTGCCGCATCGCCGTCACCGCCTCCATCCGCGCGACTCTGCTGAAGAACAAGGGCGAGTTCGACCCGCGCAAATATCTGAAGCCGGCGCAGGAGGCGATGCGCAAAGTCTGCAAGCAGCGCTATGAGGAATTCGGCGCCGCGGGCCAAGCGAGCAAGATCAAGCCGATCCCGCTCGCCGACATGGCCAAGCGCTACGCCAGCGGCGCGCTCGATCCGCAATTCGCCGGAGCCAAGGCCGCGGAGTGAGGCGCAGCCGAAGAAGGTTCGCGCTCTCCTTCTCCCACTCGTGGGAGAAGGAGAGCGTCTCGGCGCGAGGGTAACGATGGAGTTCAGCATGACGAATGACATCATCATCGCCCCTTCCATTCTCTCCGCCGATTTCGCGCGGCTCGGCGAGGAGGTGCGCGATGTCGTCGCCGCCGGCGCGGATTGGATTCATCTCGATGTGATGGACGGGCATTTCGTGCCCAACATCACCTTCGGCCCCGGCGTGGTGAAGGCGCTGCGCCCGCACGCCGCCTGCACTTTCGACGCGCATCTGATGATCGAGCCGGTCGACCCTTATGTCGCCGCCTTCGCCGAGGCCGGCGCCGACATCATCACCCTGCACGCCGAGGCCGGCGCGCATCTGCACCGCTCGCTGCGGCTCATTCGCTCGCTCGGCAAGAAGGCCGGCGTCTCGCTCAATCCCGGCACCAGCGAGCGCGCGCTCGATTATGTGCTCGACGATGTCGATCTCATTCTGGTGATGAGCGTCAATCCGGGCTTCGGCGGGCAAGGCTTCATCCCCTCGCAGATCGACAAGATTCGCCGCATCCGCGAGATGATCGGGCGGCGTGAGATCTTCCTCGAGGTCGACGGCGGCGTGACGCGGCAAACGGCGACGGCGATCGTCGAGGCCGGCGCCGATGTTCTCGTCGCCGGCTCCGCCGTCTTCGCCGGGACCGGCGCCTCGGCCTATCGCGAGAACATCGCCGCACTGCGCGGCGCGGCCGCAGCCGCCGGCGCGCTGGCCGTGTGACGGCGCGCCGCACGGAAGCGTTGCGAAAGCGTCATAATATCGGGAGAAAGCTGCAGCCCCCCGCCGCGATTGGACGTCACCCGAATGAAGGACGCCGAATTCAGGCATGCGAGCGAAGCTCGCGCCGATCTCCATGAATTGCTGACCGCCCTGTCGCGCTTGCGCGAGGAGGTCGACGCCGACGGCCGAGCGCTCATCGAGAGCTGGGGCGGGCCGTTTTCGACAGAGTTCGCGCCGGCTGCGGAAAATCTCGCCCATTATCTCGCCCTGCGCCGGCGCGATCTCAGCGATCTGCAAGCGCGCCTATCGGCCTTCGGCCTCTCCTCGCTCGGCCGCAGCGAGGCCAAGGTGATGGAGGCGCTGGATGCGCTTCTGGCAACGCTGCGGCGGCTCTGCGGCGAGGCGGACGCCCCCTACCCCACCCCAGCAGCCATGCGCGCTGGCGAGGACGCTCTGAGCGCCGCGCGCGACTTGATTTTCGGCGCCGTCCCCACGACGCCGCACGCCGTCGTGATGGTCACGCTGCCGAGCGAGGCGGCGAGCGAGCCCGAGCTGATCCGCCGCCTGATGGAGGCCGGCATGGGCTGCGCGCGCATAAATTGCGCGCATGACGACGCCGCCGCCTGGAAAGCGATGATCGGCAACATACGCGCCGGCGAGCGCGCGCTCGGCCGCAATTGCCGCGTGCTGATGGACCTCGCCGGACCGAAGTGCCGGATCGAGCAATTGCGCGCGCCCGAGAAGCTGCGCCTCTATCGTGGCGACCGCTTCGCCATGGTCGCGGCGCTCGATCCGCGCGCCGCCGGGCCTGTCGCCATCCAGCCGTCCTTTCCCGAGACGATCGGCCAGCTCGCGCCGGGCGCGGAAGTGTGGATCAACGACGGGAAGATCGGCGCGCGCGTCGTCGGCGCGAGCGCGGGCGCCGTGGAACTGGAAGTGTTCAGCGCGCGCGGCAAGGGCGAGCGGCTGAAGGTCGAGAAGGGCCTCAATTTCCCCACCATCGATCTGCGCCTGCCGCCGCTGACGCCGAAGGATTTTCGCGATCTCGATTTCGTCGCGGCCGAGGCCGATCTCGTCGGCTTCTCCTTCGTGCAGGAGACGGCCGACGTCGATCTCCTCCAGGACCATCTCGCGGCGCGGCGCGGCGCTCTGCCCAAGCAGACGATCGTGCTGAAGATCGAGACGCCGCTCGCCGTGCGCAATTTGCCGCGGCTCATTCTGCGCTCGGCGCAGCATCATCCGACGGCGGTGATGATCGCCCGCGGCGACCTCGCGGTCGAGCTCGGCTTCGCCCGCCTCTCCGAAATGCAGGAGGAGATTCTCTGGCTCTGCGAGGCCGCCCATGTGCCGGTGATCTGGGCGACGCAGGTGCTCGACCAGTTCATCAAGGACGGCGCGCCGAGCCGGGCCGAGACCACAGACGCCGCCATGGCGCAGCGCGCCGAATGCGTGATGCTGAACAAGGGGCCGTTTCTCGCCGAGGCGGTGACGTTCCTGCGCGACGTTCTGGCCCGCATGGATCGCCACCAATCGAAGAAATTCGCCCGCTTCACCCCGCTGCGCGCCTGGGACTGAAGCGCGCGAGACGGTTGCGGAGGCGACGCCGGGGCATTATGGGATAGCCGCCGCCGGCGAGTCGGCCGGTCGGCGCGATGGGGCGTCGCCAAGTGGTAAGGCAGCGGATTTTGATTCCGCCATACGGAGGTTCGAATCCTCCCGCCCCAGCCAGAATTCCGCAAATCATTGGAATCGCTAGAAAATCGCTTCAGCTGGGGCGCGTTTCCACATCCGTGTGACACATGGCTGGTACACCACGGAGATTTTCGTGCCCGCCATACCCCATGTCGTGCGTCGCGGCGCGTTCTATTATTGGCGGCGGCGACTGCCATCGGCGCTTGCCGAATCGAGAAATTCTGCGACGCTGATTCTCGGCCTGCGCACCAGCAACCCCGGGAGAGCGCGCTACCTCGCCGGCCAGATTTCCGCGCTCGCCGATCGTTGTTTCTTTCCGGCCGCCATGACCAGTCGCCTCTCACAGCAGCAAATTCAGAAGGTGTTCCGCATCGTCTTCACGCAGCACCTCGACAAGCTCGAGGCCGTAGCGGCGCGCGAACGCACGGAGAACGATTTCGATCCCGAGAAGAGCCGCCGCAGCGAGCGCGTGATGGGGCACGTCTATCGCCTGCTCGAGACGCGCGGGCGCGCCGCGGCCGTCGACGAGCGCTCCGCCGCGCAAATGGCGGCGCAGGGCATGAGGCCGGACGAGATCGCCGAGATCGCCTTCATGCTCGATCTCATGCAGCGCCAAAACGTCTCCGCCGAAAAGCAGGAGCGGCTCGCGACGCTCGTCGAGGAGGTCGGCGGCGAGCCCAATCCGATGAATCTCGCGCTCGCGCAGGAGACGGTCTACCGGGCCTTCGCCGAGGCGAATTTTCAGTCGGAGCGCCGGCATGACGGCGTGCGCGTCGAGATCGAGAAGACCATCGCCGACATTCTGAAGGATCACGCCAAGGCGCCCCGCGACTCGGTCGATCACGCCGAGACGAGGCTTGTCGTTGCGCCCCTCGCCTCATCCCCGATTGTCGTCCCTCGAGAAGCGACCGCGACGGTCGAAGGCGCCCGAAACGAACATGCGCCGCCGTCTGCCGACCCCGCGCCCACGCCGAGTCCCGCCAAGGCGGCGAGAACGAAGCCGTTGACGCTCGACGAGCATCCATTCGTCGTGCTCGCCGAGGGGATCATCCAGAAGAATGCGGACGCCAAGGCCTGGGACACGAAATCCCAGCGTCAGGTGCGTCAGATTTCGCGGCTTTTCGCGAGGCTCCTCCTCGAGCAGGGCGTCGTCGAGTTCGAAGACATCCACCAGAAGCACCTGGGCGATCTCGACGACCTCTTCGGCGCTGTCGCCAAGAGCTACGGCCGCAGCCCGCGAGACAATCACAGGACGCTCGACCAGCTTCGCGCGATCGGCGCGGCCAAGCCGCCATCGGAGCGCGGCTTGGTCGCCGGAACGGTCAATCGGCATTTTTCATTTCTGGGCCAGGTCCTCGCCCATATTCGAAGCCGCGGCCACAAGCTCGACCGGGACATCGACATGACGCTGATGCGTCGCAAGTCCACGGAACGCGGGCGCACGAAGCGTGGACTCCTGACCGAAGCCGACGCCGGCGCCATCTTCCGCCTCGCCTTCTTTATCGGCTGCGCCGGTTGGAAAGACGACGAGATATTGATCCCAGGCCCGCACGTCTTCCACCGCGCGCTGTATTTCGCGACGCTCATGCTCCACTACACCGGAGCGCGGCGCGAGGAGATCTGCGGCCTCTCCGTCCGCGACGTGGCCTACGTCGACACGGTGATCGACGGCAAGTTACAACGCCTCCACTATATAAAGATCAGAACGAGCGAAATTCGGCGCATCAAAAATCTGTATTCCGAACGCTCGGTCGTTCTGCACCCGGAGCTCATCCGCCTCGGCTTTCTCGATTATGTCGCGGCCGTGAGAGCACTCGGCTATGAGATGGTCTTCCCCGATCTCAAATCGCCGACATCCTCGTCACCTCTGGGCGATCGGCTCTATGACGAGCTGATCGACGGCCTGCACCAAGCCATTCCCGACGCCAAGGAGCGCAAGAAGGTCATCCATTCGATGCGCAAATCTTTCGGCAATTCATTGAAGCAGAAGGGGATTCATAGCGAGATTCGGAGCGACATCATGGGGCATTCGGGCGCCACCCCGACCGAGGAAATCTACTGCGACGCGATCGCGCTCGCCGACATGCTGCCGAGCATCATGAAGATTCCGATCGTGACGGCGCATCTACAGCCTCACCCGATCCGCCTGCTGCCCTGGGTGCAGGACAAGCTGCGGCCGCCATTCTCGCGGAAGCGGAGGGGGACGGATGGCGCGGGTCCGGGACGCAGGCGGATGAGAAAGACGAAGGGAGAATGAGAACCCTCGTGACCCGACTCAGGCCGTCAATTTCGAAAAAATAGCATCACGCGTGCAGGTATTGCTAGTCGCAATTAATTATCTCCAGGCAGCGGCAAATGCGGGTGGAAAATTGCGATGACAATTTTATCGCCGCATTCCGGGATAGGCGGATGAAGGTACAATCTATTTTGATGCGGTTCCAATTTGCCGTGCCACTCACAATAGAGTGTACGTGGTCCAATTTGAACCTCGCGCGCCTGACGGCAGCGGGAGTTATTGTATACATTGGGCTTCTCCGGCGCCATCGAGAGATTTAACTGTTCAAACCTCTGCTCAACAAGTTGGTTTGGAGGGCACGATCTGTCGCTAGAATTTGCAAACTCCGCAGGACTAAGCGCTGGTGGAGGGCAAGTGAAAGCAGCACCGCCATAATCATCAAGTATACTTAGATATCGTCGAATTTCGAAACTCAACGCGTAGTACCCGCCGACAAGACTCCTCAGTCCACGCCAAACGGCCGGATAAAAATAGAGGTTTGGGAAAGCGTGCGGCGCAATGCTCTGCAATGTCTCTTCGTTATTACCTTCAACATCAATTGCAGACCGCCAGAAGTTCTTGTGATTTTCTTCACAATTAATCCAATAGATAGTGGCAACACCTCTGCCTGACACTGTCTGGTGTGGACCAGATCGGCGGATAGATAGGCAAGCTACTGCTCTCCTATTCCTGACGTTATGGTGCGCCCATGCGACGTCAATATTTTCGATAGCCGGGTCGCAGTCAACTCGAATAATTGTTTCTTCCATACCGTCCGGCCAAACATTCTCGTCGGCATAACGAAGCGCTTTTCCAAGCCATGCTGCAAGCTCTTGGCGCAACTCAGGTGATAATTTCAGAGGCGACTCCGGAGAAAACAAACTCCAAATATCAAACTCGCCCAGCACTGGCCGCGTCTGGAGGTCATCCCCAATCCAAATAGCTTCCCGCCGGGCCTGGGCCGTCGAAACTCGTTCGAGCATAAGTTCGATGCTGGCAGCGACTTCATCCGCAGACCAGCCATCGAAATGCCACTCGGAACCATCCACAACGAACGCCAAAAGTCACCTCTTTCTACGAAGTCGCCCCAGCGAGGCGACATCAATCTGATACTGATCAAAAAAGCCAAGGGGCCAGTCGGAAACGCCGCCAATGGGAGTGAAGCGAAGTTCGTGGACAGCAATATCATCACCTTCAATCGAATCAAAAAAGTGCACCACCGCCTTGTCGTGATCGAGGTAATTGTACTCTCCGATCGCTCTGCGGATGCCATTCAAAACATGATCTGAATGAGTCTCTATGATTACTTGGACACCTCGACCGGCGAGCCACGCTAGAAATATTCCGATGCGCGACTGTCCTGCTGGATGCAAATGCGCTTCGGGGTTTTCAACAATGAAAAGACCTCCCGTCATAGCGATGAGGCCACCTAAGATCACAGGAAGGGCGTATGACACTCCGAAGCCCATGTTCGGCGCTCGCACCCACGTTCCTCCGGGTTCTCTGAAACTTAGAGCTGTAACGGAAGAACCTTGGTAGCGCTCAGCGTTTATTTCGACCGGTCTCGCGATTTCCCCAAGCCAGTGCTCTACCTCATACTTCAGAAGGGCCGGTGCATTCTTTTCCCTATCGGGATGCAACCGATTAATATCCTCCATCAACTTTCCGCCGAGCGTTGCCAGCAATTGCGCACATTGCTCACCGCGAACTCCAACTTCGAGTTGTTCCGCTGGATACGGAGAGGCTCCTAAAATACTTTTCGGGCCGAGGCGTTCCGCACACAGATACGTAAAAGATCTCGGGCACGCAGAATACGCCGCCGGTGGACTTTCAGGCTTTTCCTCAACAGTCAGATAAAGTGCGTCATCAGCAGGCGCGCCAAACTTCCAGTTTGAAGTCTCTTTCGAGTTGGAGCTTATTTTTATCTCGATTGGATCGATGGAGTTCCAATTTCGTACGTCTTCAGCGGTACCAAGTTCGATTCCGAAGGGTCCATTCAATCGAACCGTATTGTCCGAAGCTCCCGCCGATGCCTCCCACGCCAACAAAAGCGCGTGGACCACTGACGTCTTTCCCGATCCATTCAAGCCCGTCAGGATGCTCAATGGCCCTAGTTTAAAATATTGACTTTGAAAGCGCTTGAAGTTTTGAATGTCAACTCCCGTGATCATTTTATTGCCCCCGCCAAAATATCTTTAGTATAACAGAGTCTTCTCTCTACCGCCTTTGGATCACCGGTTCCTACAGTAACAGATCGGGAGTATTCCGGATCGGCAAAAACAGAACGAAATGCGTCAACAATCTTCTGCTTATTTGGTAACAATAAATCGAGCCGATAGTCAGCCAGGGCTATAGCCTGTGCTTCAAATACAGCACGATTGATTGGCCCTCGCCTTACTTGGTTAGGTGGGAAGCGACGAAATGCAGCCTTTTGTAAAATGTTATGAGCATTCTGCATCGCCCGCGAGAAATCCACTTTGAGCTCATCCATTTCCTTGGCCGAGACCGCTGGCTGATCGCTCGAGCAACCATCAAGTCTTTTAGTATACGCTACCAGAAACGCATCAAGGCTAGAATGCTTTCTATACTCCGCATCAGAATAGTTGCGGAATGCACAGAATCGCAAAATAAGCTCACGATTAGTCATTCTTCCGCTATCTCGAACTTTATCAAATCGACCATTTGAGTTTTGCGTTCGACGCCAATAATGCCACTGTGTTGCCTCATCAAATTCACGCATCTCAGAAAGCTCTGTAAGAAAATCTCTAGATCGCTGCTTGCTCATAGCATGACGAATTTCTTGGGCAGAAAGCGGACTACCAAGGGTATTAACTCGACTAAAAATATCGTATTTTACCTCGTCTGGCGTTTGTGGCTCTATAATATGAACCACGATTTGCGTGCTTCGAAAGCGACGTAGAGCTGGAGAATCCAGCTCAGAAAATTTCAAATCATGAAGATCAGTTAAATACTCAAGATCGGCCTTGTCCAGCGTGTGATTGTCCTGCATGAATAGTGATATAGTTGAAAGCCGCTGAACGCCGTCAACGACCTGGTATTTTCCTTCGTTATCCTGATTAAAATAGAACGCAGGAAGAGGTATACCAAGAAGTATAGACTCAATAAGCCGTGTACGTTGACGTTGCTTCCAAACATAATCACGCTGGAAATCAGGCGACAAATCTATATCCTTATCGCGAATTTGATCTACGACGTCCCGCAGAGAAAAGTGCTTCGTTGTGATTCGGATTTTGCCGGGATCCCAGGGTTTGACAAATGCATCGCCTCGGCCAGTATCTTCATCATCGATAGCGTCAGGCGCAGTTTCGTTTTCGTCATCAGCCGAAGGGTGAGGAGAGGATTTGTCGGCAGACATTGAGCGATACCCAGGTGGTTAGGATGCACGACTTCTAGCTTGAGATAGAATCCTACGCATCATCGTATAGCGGGGCAAATCAAAGCCGGCGAAACGTCGCTGGTACGGGAGCGAAATATCGCTTATGGTACCTCCTGGAAATTCGAACCGCCCCACCAGCGTCACTTTCATCTCCCCGAGATACGCCGCCATTGCGAACAAAACAAGAATTATGTTTCACTCCACGCGCTCGCTCACCCTGCCGATTCGCCCATGACCGCCGTCGCCTATCTCGAAAAGCTCAACGCCGAACAGCGCCGCGCCGTCGAGCACGGCCTAGCTGACGGCTCGTCGGCTTCCGCCGGCGGCCCACTGCTCATCATCGCTGGCGCAGGCTCCGGCAAGACGAACACGCTCGCCCATCGGGTCGCACATCTCATCGTCCGGGGCGCCGATCCGATGCGCATGTTGCTGATGACCTTCTCCCGCCGCGCCGCCGCCGAGATGACGCGCCGGGTCGAGCGCATCTGCGCCGAGGCGCTGGGCGCCAAGGGCGGCGGCGATGTCCTCGCCTGGGCGGGCACGTTTCACGCGATCGGCGCGAGGCTGCTGCGCGAATATGCCGGCGCCATCGGCCTCGATCCCGCCTTCACCATCCATGATCGCGAAGACTCTGCCGATCTGATGAATCTCATCCGCCACGAGCTCGGCTTCTCCAAGACCGAGAGCCGCTTCCCGACCAAGGGAACGTGCCTCGCGATCTACTCCCGCGCCGTGAACGCCGAAATCCCTCTCGAGCAGGCGCTGCTCGGCGCCTTCCCCTGGTGCGCCCGCTGGCATGACGAGCTGCGCCGCTTGTTCGCCGCCTATGTCGAGGCGAAGCAGGCGCAGAATGTGCTCGATTACGATGATCTCCTGCTCTATTGGGCGCAGATGACGCAGGACGAAGCCCTCGCAGAGGAGATCGGCGGCCGCTTCGATCACATTCTCGTCGACGAATATCAGGACACCAATCGCCTCCAGGCCTCCATCCTGCTCGCCTTGAAGCCCAAGGGCCAAGGGCTCACCGTCGTCGGTGACGATGCGCAATCCATCTATTCCTTCCGCGCCGCCACTGTGCGCAACATTCTGGAATTTCCGAAGAGCTTCACGCCGCCGGCGGAAATCGTCACGCTCGACCGCAATTATCGCTCGACCGAGCCGATCCTCGCCGCGGCCAACGCAGTGATCTCGCTCGCCGCCGAGCGCTACGCCAAGAACCTCTGGACAGAGCGCCGCTCCTCGGAGCGACCGCAGCTCGTCGCCGTGCGCGACGAGAGCGATCAGGCGCGTTTCATCGCCGAGCGCGTGCTCGAGGCGCGCGAAGCCGGCATGACGCTGAAGCAGCAGGCGGCGCTGTTCCGCGCCTCGCATCACAGCGCCATGTTGGAGCTGGAGCTCGCCCGCCGCAACATTCCCTTCGTGAAATTCGGCGGGCTGAAATTCCTCGACAGCGCCCATGTGAAGGATGTTCTCGCTTTGCTGCGCTTCGCGCAGAACCCGCGCGATCGCGTTGCCGGCTTTCGCATACTGCAAATCCTGCCCGGCGTCGGCCCCTCCTCCGCGCAGAAGATTCTCGACTTCCTGATCGAGCGCCCGGACCCGCTCACCTGCCTCTCCGAGGCGCCGACGCCGCCGCGCGCCGGCGAGGAGTGGCGCGGCCTCGTCGCGACGATGCAAGTGCTGCATGCGCGGGAGGGCTGGCCGGCGGAGATGGAAGCGGCGCGCCGCTGGTATGAGCCGCATCTCGAGCGCCTGCACGAGGACGCGCCGAGCCGCCTCGCCGATCTCGTCCAGCTCGAGCAGATCGCCGCCTGCTATCCCTCGCGCGAGCGCTTCCTCACCGAGCTGACGCTCGACCCGCCGGACGCGACCAGCGACGAGGCCGGCCCGCCGCTGCGCGACGAGGATTATCTCATCCTCTCGACGATCCATTCCGCCAAAGGGCAGGAGTGGAAGTCGGTCTTCGTGCTGAACGCCGTCGACGGCTGCATCCCCTCCGATCTCGCGACGGGAACAGCGGCGGAGATAGAGGAGGAGCGCCGGCTGCTCTATGTCGCGATGACGCGCGCGAAGGACAGCCTGCGGCTGGTGACGCCGCAGCGATTTTTCACCCACGGCCAGCCGGCGCAGGGCGACCGGCATGTCTACGCCGCGCGCACACGCTTCATTCCGGCAGAGATGCTGCGGTTTTTTGAATGCGTGAGTTGGCCGGCCGCTGCGACCGTGGGCGAGCGTCTCGCAGGGGGTGGGCTGCGGGTCGATGTGCGGGCGAAGATGCGGGGAATGTGGGGATGAACGATGAAGACGACGAACCCGAAGGTGAAACGCCTCGTCTATGCCGCGCGCCATCCACTCCTGAACGAAGCTCGGTTCCGGGAATGACATAGCCCGAAGAGCGCTAGAATACATACGTCCCTGACCCGGAGTCGACGTTCGCGGAAGCCCCCGACTTCGGACCAAACTGGCGCTCGACTTTCACTTAGGCTCAGGACTCATTGATTGAGATAGAAGGCGACAGCGGCGGCGATGCATATGGCCGAGAAGAAGGCGTGGGCGCATCGATCGTAACGGGTGGCGATGCGCCGCCAGTCTTTGAGCTTGGCGAAGAGGTTCTCGATCTCGTGACGTTGCCGGTAGAGCCCCTTGTCGTAATCGAGAGGCTTCTTACGGCTCTTCGTCGGTGGAATGCAGGGGTCGGTCCCGCGCTCCGCGAGCGCTCGGCGAAACCAGTCGCTGTCGTAGCCGCGATCGGCGATCAGGGCCGAGGACGGCGGCAGCGCGTCGAGCATCAGCCTCGCGCCTTTGTGATCGCTCATCTGCCCTTCGGTCAGCATCATGACGAGCGGCTTGCCGGCGCCGTCGCAGACGACGTGGAGCTTGGAGTTCAGCCCGCCTTTCGTGCGGCCGATACAGCGGGAAAGAGCCCCTTTTTTAGGAGGCTCGCCGCCGTCCGATGCGCCTTCAAATGAGTGGAGTCGATCATGATCCGCTCCGGTTTCGGCCCTTCTCCTGCGAGCGCGGCGAAGATACGATCGAAGACGCCGAGCCGGCTCCAGCGGATGAAGCGATTATAGAGCGTCTTGGGCGGTCCATACTTCTTCGGAACGTCCTTCCATTGCAGGCCGTTCTTGATGACGTAGACGATCCCGCTGACCACACGGCGGTCGTCCACCCGCGGCACGCCATGCGCCAAGGGAAAATGAGGGGAAATTCGCGCCATCTGCATTTCGCTCAGCAAAAACAAATCACCCATCAAAGCCTCCATATCGGAGACCTTGAGACGCTATGTCCTTTTTTGGGTGGCTCGTTCCGCGGCATGCAAAGACGAGGATTGGCCGACGAATCGGTCAGAGCCTCATGCATGGGGAACGAGCCATGAAACAGTCTACGACGACCTATGTGGCGATGGATACGCACAAGAAGACGATTTCGATCGCGCTCGCGGATGGCGGCCGACGCGGAGAGACGCGCTTTGTCGGCGAAATTCAGAACCGTCCGGACACCGTGGCGAAGATGGTCGATCGGCTCGCCAAGAAGCACGGCAAGTTGGCGTTCTGCTATGAAGCCGGGCCTTGCGGTTATGGGTTGTATCGGCAGCTCACATTGCTTGGACACGAGTGCGTGGTGGTGGCGCCTTCCCTGATCCCGACACGACCAGGCGACAGGGTGAAGACCGATCGCCGTGATGCGGTGACGCAAGCGTCCTTGTTCCGCTCGGGCGAACTCACGCCGGTCTGGGTTCCAGACGACGCTCACGAAGCCATGCGCGATCTGTGCCGCGCTCGGCAGTCGGCAGTAGAAGCGCTGCGGCGCGCGCGTCAGCAAGTGTCGGGCTTCCTTCTGCGCCACGGCCGTATTTATGCCGACGGCGACCATTGGACGAAGAAGCATCGATTTTGGCTCGCGGCGCAACGATTCGAGCATCCGGCGCGACAGATTGCCTTCGAGGAGCTGGTGCAGGCGATGGACGAGGCGAAAGCTCGCCGTGATCGATTGGCCAAGCAGATGCAGGAACTCCTGCCTTCCTGGTCGCTCGCCAAGGTGGTCACGGCGATTCAAGCCTTGCGCGGGATCGCTGCGATCGCGGCCATCACTATCGTGGCTGAGATCGGCGACTTCAAGCGCTTCGCCAATCCGCGCCAGCTCATGGCCTATCTCGGGCTGACGCCGACCGAACGTTCCTCCGGCGCCAAGACGGCGCGCGGAGCGATCACCAAGGCAGGCAACACACGGGCGAGACGCATGTTGGTGGAGAGCGCCTGGACCTACCGCCTGCCGGCGCGGATGGGACTGTCAGGAATCTTGTGTGCGGGGCCGGGTTCCCATCACGCCGCGACGAAGCGATCATCGAACATGATGGCGAATTGATTTTTCGCCTCGCACCATTCGCGAGGCGCCATTTTCCACTCTCCCGCGACTTGGCGCAAGACGAGATAGAGGAGCTTCATCGCCGCGTCATCGGTCGGAAAATGCCCTCTCGTTCGCACGGCGCGCCGCAGCTTCGCGTTCAAGGATTCTATGGCGTTCGTCGTGTATATGATCCGTCGCACCGCGATCGGAAAGGCGAAAAACGGGATGACCTGCTCCCAATTGCGCCGCCAGCCCTGCGCGATCGACGGATATTTCTTGCCCCAATGGCCGCCGTCGAAGGCCTCCAGAGCTTCGCGAGCCGCCTCGGCGGTCGGGGCGCGATAGATCGTCTTCAGCGCGCCGGCGATCGCCTTGCGGTCCTTGTATGAAGCGAATTCCATCGAGTTTCGAATGAGATGCACGATGCAGGTCTGCACGGTCGTCTGCGGAAACACCGCATTGATCGCCTCCGGAAAGCCCTTCAGGCCGTCGACAACGGCGATCAGTATGTCGCCGACGCCGCGGTTCTTCAGCTCGTTCATCACCCGAAGCCAGAATTTGGCGCCCTCCGAGGTCTCGATCCAAAGGCCCAGAATATCCTTGGTTCCGTCCGGCGTGACGCCGAGCGCGACATAGACGGCCTTGTTGCGAACCAGGCCCTCATCGCGGATTTTGACGCGCAGGGCGTCGAAGAAAACCAAGGGATACATCGCCTCGAGCGGCCGGTTCTGCCATTCGGCGACGGTCTCCAGCACGGCGTCGGTGACCGTCGAGATCAGATCGGGCGAGACCTCCAGGCCGTAGAGCTCGAGCAAATGGCCCTGGATCTCGCGCACCGTCATGCCGCGCGCATACATCGACACGATTTTCTCGTCGAAGCCGGGAAAGCGGCGCTGATAGCGCGCGATCAGCTTGGGATCGAAGCTCCCCTCCCGGTCCCGCGGAACTCTGATGTCGATCTTCGACGTCTCGGTCAGCACGGTCTTCTTCGAATAGCCGTTGCGATGGTTCGCCTTACCCGCCGCCGCTTCGCTCTCGAGATGGTCGTCCATTTCGGCGTTCAGAACCCGTTCCGCCAGCGCCTTCTTCAGCTCGTCGAACAGGCCGTCCTTGGAAAAAACCTCCTTCGGATCGCGTCCCGACAGCAATTGGTCCAGTGTGTCCTTCTTGATCGCCATAGCCCGCCTCCTGCGGTTCTACTATGGCCCCGCACACAAGATTCCTGACAGTCCCGCGCGGATGGGAGCGGATATCCTCAAGCGCAACGAGGCCTTGCCGCAGGCCATCAAGGAGATCGCCTGGAAGGCCCAGGCGCGCCTTTGCGCCAGGTATCGCCGGCTCAGCAAGGCGGGCAAACCGATCAACGTCGTCTGTGTCGCGATTGCGCGCGAACTCGTCGCCTTCGTGTGGGCGATCGCAACGAACAGCGCCATCACCGCGGTCGCCTAGCAATCCGAGCGGCTGAACAAGGGAGAACAAGCGTTCTGACAACATATCTGCGCATCGCCGGAGGCGGGGGCACGGTAGGGCAACCCTCGCTGTGATTCTGTGGCCGACAAAATCGACGCCCGGCTTGAGACAGAGGCAGGCCCGAGACGAAAACGCGGTCTTGCGGTACCCAATCCGCGCATCAGAGTCTGATCAACCGTCGTCTCGAAGCCTCCGTCTCCGGCGATGCGCAGCCTGCATCCTTCAACCGCCGCCGCGGAACGACGACTTGTGGTCAAACGGCTTGAAAAAGGACATGAGAATCACGCCTCACTTGAAATTAATAGGTCCTGAGCCTAGCCTTTTGCGGCAATTAACTGATGGACGAGCCCCGTGTACGACAGGGCGCGTAGCCTTCATTTCTACGCAGCCGTTTCAGAGACGCTATTGACGAGAAGGCGTCGTTGTAAGAAACTG
Source organism: Methylosinus sp. PW1 (assembly GCF_000745215.1). Classification (NCBI taxonomy): domain Bacteria; kingdom Pseudomonadati; phylum Pseudomonadota; class Alphaproteobacteria; order Hyphomicrobiales; family Methylocystaceae; genus Methylosinus; species Methylosinus sp. PW1. The sequence goes on along the minus strand of NZ_JQNK01000008.1, from coordinate 731,743 downwards.
GCGCATATACCGTCACGGTATGCTTGAAAGTCATATTTCAGCGGTTGGGAGAAGCCCATGTCTGATAAAGAAAGAAAAATCTCGGAAACTGTTGCGGAAAAGATAAGCGAGATTTCCGACGCAATCGCCGCGATGTATGAAGGCCCTATCACCCTTGCGGAGTTGCAAGAGAAGCTCCTGAACGCCCCGCTTGAAGTTCCAGGTAAAACACCGCCCAGGGACGAAAAAATCTATAAACTTGTATACGATTATCTACATTCGAAAAAAGAGGTTAAGCCAGAACAAAGCGGCCGTTTCGCGGCTCTAAGCGGGGGCGGCTGGATTTGTGTTGGTCGTGAAATCGGCAAGCTTCTTGCCACCATGCCGGATACATCGCTCCAAGACCTTGTCGAGCACGCTAGCAAGAGTGGATTTACAGCCGAAGTTGTAGCGGAATAAGTTCTTTAAGAAGGCCTGTAAGATCTTGAAAGAAGCAGCCTATGACTTAGGGGGTATCATTGGCCTGAAGATTGAGTTCAATGATACGTTCAATCAGCAAGACGACAAACCAGCCTCGATCCGACATGAAGGCGAGCGCTCTGTTAATGTTGTTTATCATGGACATGAAAAAAATTTTTCATATGACTACTACGGGATACATCGTGGCACCGAAGATCGCCTCACGTTTATCGGGCCAAGGGATAAGAGCTTCCGCGCGCACTTCGTTGACTGCCGCGACGACTCTCCTTCGTGGGGGACATTTTTCGAGACAACATTCCAGCCGGATATCGGGCGCATTCTTTCCATTCCCCCGGGGGTAGCCCACACTTTTGCAGGGCTTGAAGATATCTACACAATGAATGCCTATCGCACCTACCTGCCTGATCCGGCGGCATGGCTCGAAGGAAAGAGCGAGTGGAACCTTGTCGCAGATACTATTAATATCCCGCGAGGCGTTTCTGCTTCAGAAATTCCACGAATTCAGTGCAATAAGCTGCCTGCGTCAACGAAATTTTATGAGCTTACAGCGCAGAATATTGCTCAAAACATGGACGGCGTTGTCAAGACATACCCATTAACTAAGCGGTTTGATTTTAGAGACGGACATTCAGCAATTATTCGTCTGATGAAAAATACAAAAATTTCCCATATCGAGAAGTTCGAATTAGTGCATGGCTCTTTTGGCGCAGGGTTCGGCAGAAACTACTACGTAGTAGGCGGAGAAGATGAAGATAGTGGCGGATTTATAATTTTAAACTCTCCAAACAATTTAGAAATTTTCGATTGCGCTGAAAGAAACGACGTTATATCAGCCACCGCTGATAGGCAAACGTGTTTAATTTTTCTTGGAAATAAAGGAAATCATCTCACAGCATCCATTAGAAATGAAAATCGTCGCGCTGATATTAGCGTATCGCCATCGCCATTCAAACACCTACGTATTCCATTAGGGATGTCATACCAAATAACCGATATTGATGACACAATTGTTATTGTAAAAAAGGAATAAAAATTAGCTATTATACGAGCAAGTTCTACATATATACCGCAACAGCACTGTGCAATTGAGACTTTAAGTTGCCGTTTGCTTAAATCGCGGACAGGGATCGCCCATCCCGCACTGGGCACGGACTGCCATACCCCACGGCATATGGGCGGTTATGGTGCCTTCCGGCCGCAGCAGATGGATCGCAACGACCAGGCTTTGCGTCATGATTAGACTAGCGGGAATGGTTGCTTTTCTCCCGCCGAATTCCAACGCAAAACCACGCCGGAAAGCCGATCCAAACCTACGCGCCTTTCGCCTCATCGAGGACAGCGACCGCAATAGCGTGCAGGGCCGCCCTCGCGGCGGCGCGGTAGACGCCGGTTCCGAGCCGCTCGCGCACCTACCAAAGGCGCGCGACGACGTCGTCGAGAAGGTCGCCGTCTTTGCTCACGCATCCCTCCCGCGCGTTTTCGGGCCACGGCCGCGGCCTCCAGAGGCCGTGACGAGCGCCGCGATATCCTCGCCTGTGAGAAATCTCCGCGCGAGCAGAGCCTCGGCGATCCGCTCGACGTCGGCGCGCCGCCTGCGCATCAGGGCGAGCGATTGCGCATAGAGACGGGAGAGGTCGGCCTCGACGATGTCGCGCAGCTCGCGGTCATAGGCGAGAGATGCGGCCGCATCTCTTCGATGCAGCAGCGTCGCCCCCAGCCCATGCGCGGCGTGGCCCTCGGCGAGCGCGCGCGTCGCCATGGCCAGATCCGCCACCGCGCCGGTCGACGCCGCGCCGAGAATGGCTTTTTCTGCCGCCCGCCCTGCGAGCAGGATCATCACGCCGACGTCGAGATCGGCCCTGGTCGGGAACGCGGGTCGTCGCCCGGCGGCGCGCGTTTCCCCTCCCGATGCGCCGCGCGGGATGATCGAGGCCGATGCGATCTGCATTCCGGCCTCCCCATAGGCGACGCAGTGACCCGCCTCATGAATGGCGGCGACTCGGCGATCCGCGGGTGAGCGTTCGTCGGGCGGCGCGATGATGCGCAGCAAATCGTCCAGGGCCGGCTCACGCCCGGCCTCGCGGGCGGCCTGGAGCAGGTCGCGCGCCCAGTCGGCGGCCTGCGCGGGCGTCGCGGCCGGGCCGGCGAGGCGAAGGGCAGCAAGAAGGTCGGCATCGGCGACAGTCGAAAGCGCGCCTCCGAGCCGCCAGCGCAGCACGCGCATGAGCGATTCCGCGCCCGGCGGGCCGACGTCGACGCGTCGCAGCCGCCCGGGCCTGGTGGCGGCGGCGTCGATGGCGTCGCCGCAATTCGAGGCGGCTACGATGATCACGCCCTCGTGATTTTCGAGGAGAGTCAGAACGAGGGTCACGAGCGGCGCCCAAAAATCTCGCCCGCGGCGGTCCATCGACGCTCTGTCCGGACAGGCCGCATCAAATTCGTCGATGCTCAGAATGCAAAGGCCCGAGGAAGCCGCGGCGGCGCGCGCCGCATCGAAGCAGTCCTGCACCGCGCGGGCGATCGTGCCGAGATGGCCGGCCTCGCCGCTTCGCGCGAACATTTTCCCACATGAGTCGGCGACCAGCGGCGCCCCTAAAGCGCGAGCAAGGACAGAGGCGAAAGTCGTCTTTCCGGCGCCGGGCGGGCCGGCGAGCAGCACGGCGGTCGCCGGCGCGTCGCGCCAACGGATGCGGCCGGCGCGATAATCGGAGACGCCCGAGGCTATATCCTGCGCCAGCCGGCGGAGATCGGCGGGGAGGCAGTCGAGCGGCGGAACGTCGGCGGCGACGGCGCCGGCGTTCGCTTTTTTCGACTCCGCGGCGCGGAGGAGATTGGCGACGACATCGCGTGCGGATGCGCCGGCGCGGAAAGCGCTGACCGTCTCGGCGAATGTCAGCGCCGCCGCGGTTCCGTTGGGAAGCGCCGCCGGCGCCTTGCCGCGCGCGTGCTTCCTCAGGAGCCGGCGGAGAATGTCCGCGTCGGGCGGCGCGACGGAAATGCGCGCGTCCGCCGCTGATAAAAGCGCGGACGGCAGGAGCGATTGCGGATCCTGCGAGACGCCGATGACGGGCCGCCCACCGGCGAGCCCCCAGGCCACTTCGTCATTGCCTCTCGTCGGGTCGTGCTCGCGACGGGAGGAGCCGTCGCGCGACACACAAAGGACTCGCGCCGAGTCGCGCCGCAGCGCGCGCGTCAGCGGGCCGCACCATTCGGCGCCGGGCGCCTGGACAATGACGGCGACCGGGTCTCCGCGTCGGATGCGCCGGCGCAGGTCGGACGGCAGCGCCGCCCGCAGACATTCCCATGCAAGCGCATCGGCAACGCCGCCAGCCCTATTCGCCGACGCCTCGTCGGCGTCATCATCGGCCGCGTCAAAAATGTCGCCGTCGTCGCGAAGATTGCGCAGCCCGCTCATTGCTCGCTCTCCTCGGAGGACAGGCTGTCGAAGGGACGGCTGCTCATCGGCGGCTTCTCCGGAACGCCCTCCCGGCGCCGGCGCGAATGCGCATGGAGCCCGAAGGGCGTCGGTCGGACCAGCGCGTCCGAACGCTTCGGCAAAACGGGCCTTTCCATGCCGCGAACGACCGGCGCGAGCAGGCGCGCCAGCTCGGCGTCGAGCGCAGCCTTCATCGCCTGCGTCATGGCGTCGATCGACGCCATGATCGGGAGGCCGAATGTGTCGTCGATTTTCTCGCGGGTCAGCGTGATCGCTTTGGAAAATCCCGCCGATCCCAGATAATCGACCACGCAGGCATGCGCCGTCGTGACCCGCGAATAGCCCTGCTGACGCAGATAAGACGCGAGATTCAGCCTCAGCGCCATCAGGTCGCGCTCGATCGCGCGGCGCTTTTTCGTCTCGGTGGCGCCGCCGCCGCGCTTGATGGAGAGCGCCCAGGCGACTTCGCGCTCTTCATCGATCGCGAGAATGTCGATATCGACGAAGCTCGCGATCTTGCCGTCGACGAATCGGATCTGCCGCGTCGCCGTCATGGCGTATTCATGCGATTCCGCGAGCTCGAGCGCGCCCTGCGTGACAGGAACGCCGAGATTGCGGAACACAGTGCAACCGGCGCTCTCGAGGCAATCGCCGATCGCGCGCTCGATCAGCGGGCCATGCCTTTTGGCGGCGGATGCATAGGCCGAGACCAGCCGCGACACCTCGGGGCGGAACAGCGGATCGACAGCATGATCCGCCTCGATCGCCGCCTTCACGGCCTCGCGCGCCGCCTTGTTCAGCGAGTCGTCGATTTCGGTCGCGCCCGAGCGGCGCATCGTCATTTGGGTCTTACGCATTCAAAACACTCCTCACAGGAACAACGTCGTCCCATGAGCGGATATTGCCATTCTATGATCGTATTGCTACTAGATGATAAGACCATGGTTAATGGAGACTGAATGATCACCCCCGCCCAATGCCGAGCGTCGCGCGCCTGGCTCCGCTGGACGCTGGACGATCTCGCCGCGAAATCCCGCGTGTCGAAGGCGACGCTGCACAATTTCGAGCGGGAGACGCGCGTGCCGCATGATCGCACGCTCGCGGATATTCGCCGTGCGCTCGAGGAGGCCGGCGTCGAGATGGAGTTCGACGGCGCCATTGGAATTGGGATTCGCGTCGCGAGGTCACTATGACGCCGCGCCGCGCTCGGATGTAAAATCCCGCAGGAATTCCGAGCCCGGCGCAACGCCGCTGATCAGCAGCCGGTCCCGCGCGCGCGTCGCGGCGACATAGAGCAGCTGCCGCTCGGTCTCGTAGACATCCTCGAGCTCGACCTCGTCGGCGACCGAGTCGATGCGGGATTGCAGCGGCAGAATTTCATCATCGCAGGCCATCACCGCCACGGCCTTGAACTCGAGCCCCTTGGCGAGATGCATTACGCCGATCGAGATGCGCTCGCCCGGATCGTCGCCGCGCTCGGACAGCTCCATCGGCTCGCGGCCAGCCGCCGCGACGGAAGCCCTCGCCCGCGAAAGCTCCTCGGTCCTGCGCGTGAAGACGCCGATCTCGCTCGCATCGACGCCGCTCGCGAGAGCTTCCATCAGGAAGGCGGCGACCGCGTCGATCTCTGCGGTTGCGTCGGGCGCAACGAGCACGCGCGGCTCTGCGCCGTTGAAGACCGAGACCGTGCCGCCGCGCGCTTCGGCGACGCCGTCGACGTCGCGAATCTCCTTCGGCAAAAGCCGATCGGCGGCGCGGCGGATTTGATGCGAGGTCCGATAATTCACCTTCAGGCAGGACGAGCGCCCGCGAATGTCGACGCCGAGCGCGCCCCAGGAGAAGGGCTGCTGAAAAATGCGCTGGCCGAGATCGCCCGCGAAGAACAGCCCGTTCTCGCCCACGCTCGCAACGGCGGCGACGAAGCGCAGCTCGGGAACGCCGAGATCCTGCGCCTCGTCGACGACGACATGGGTGAAGGGCTTTTCCATCCGCTCCGCATAATGCCGCGTCACGGCGGAGAAGACGCCCGGCCAAGTGTGGAAGCCGCGCGTCTCGAGGCTCTCCCGCGCCGCCGCGAAGATCGGCCAAAGGCGCTCGCGCTGCTTGGAGCCGAGCCGGTTCTTGCGGCCGAGACGCGGAACCGCGAGATAGGCGGCGCAATCCTCGACCTGCCAGGCGTCGACGACATGCGTCCATTCCGAGCGCAGAAAATTGGCGCTGACTGGTCCCTCGGCGGCTTCGCTCGCCTTCTCCAGAGCGCGGGCGAGCCGGTCCGGCGTGGCGACATGGGGACGATGGCCATGCGCGAGCTCGAACAGCTCCGCGGCCATGACCGGGAGCGAGGCGACCCGGATGCGAGACAGCAGCCCGGAGTCGGCGCCGGCGAGCAGCCGGACCTTGCGCTCCAGCGCCGCGGCGAGCGGATCGGAGAAGGTCGCGAGCAGCACACGGGCGTGGACCGAGGCGCGCGCCAGCCGCACGGCGCGATGCACGGCGACGACGCTCTTGCCCGTGCCGGCCGAGCCCGCGACGCGCGCCGGACCGGAATAGTTCCGCTCGACGAGATCGCGCTGCGAAGGGTGCAGGAACACCGCCCATTTGTCCCAAGGCGCATCGAGCGCCTGCGCCAGCTCCTCGATATTCTCCACGACCCGGAACCGCCGCAGCGCATCGGGATGGGCATAAGGATCGGCGGGCGCGGGCGCCGGGCGCGCCAGCAGGCCGGTCGTCACATATTGCAGCAGCGCCTCGGCGGCCTCCGCCGGAAGGCGCGGCGCCAGCTCGAGAAAGCCGTCCTCGCTCGCCGCGCGAATGTCGTCGAGCCAATCCGCCGGCGCGCCGATCGAGAGCAGCTCGTCGTCCGACAATCTCGCAAAAGGCGACGGCGCCCCGGCGCTCTCGCGCGGCGCAAAGAGCGGCAGCTCCTCGACGCGCTCGCGCACCTCGACGATCTGCACCGCGCCGGTCTTGGGATGCGCCTCGATCCGCCGCCGCTCGGCCCAGGCATAGGCCTTGTCGTGATGATCGACATAAGCGAGCAGCATGCTCGCCTCGGTCTTGTGGACGATGATGCGAATGTCGCGATTGACGCGCACGGACCAGAAGTTCCGGTCCTTGGAATTCTCGATGCGATGAAGTTGCAGGCCAGGGTTTTGGGGATTGGTCTGGAGATCGAAGGCCGAGGTCTTCACGGCTTTTTGATCTGGCGCGGGGAGCCGCGCCAGGGAGTCGGTGAAGGTGTCGGCGATGCGGAATTCCATCAGACCGCGCGCTCTAACCAAGAATCGGCGTGCGGATGTTTCGTTCCAAGCAAGTAGATACCGCTGTGCACGTCAATCATCGACCAATCAGGATAGCCTTTCAATACCTCTGAAAGTAATGCATTATTTTCGTATATCACACCGGGCTCAGCCCCTTCGTTGTCCAGCTCGCTACCAGACGGAGGACGAGCAAGAATTCCCACTTGATACAGATATTGTAGTCCTTTGAAAATTGGCCCTCCCGGCGGCAACACAGGTGGAGGCGACAGATGTGTCTTCGCTAGCTCTGGTTGAGCGAATAATGCAACCATAAACATCGCTGTCGAGTTCCACCCGCCAAAGAAATACGGACGGTCCGGACCCAATATTCGGCCTAACCAACGATCTTGTGCTCGTGCGATACCCACCAGCGTGTCGGGGAGCCTTTCAGGTAAGACCACCTTTTGGAAAAGCACATGCGCGCCACGCAACGAGTGCTCTATCGGGTCCGTTCCTTTTTCGAGGGGATAAGCCTTCGCAACTTTCAGATCAGCATCATTCCAATTTTCCATCAGCCGAATAGACGCGGCAATGAACTCCGGCGTGAGCTGGGCAAAATGCCCCCATACCATGCCGACAGCAAAACAGACGTGCCAGGGATTGGCTCCGGGGTTTTCCGAGAAGGCTTTCTTGGTTTCCTCATGCGCCAGCCCGTTCAGTCGTTTCCCATACGAACGAAGAAGTTCTTGGACGCGTCCCCGAGCCGGCCCGCCTCTGACGCCGCCCCCAAGCTCGCAATACTTGTTGAATTCTCTCTGTACGTTGTTCGTGGGATTGGGGATCGAAAATGCCATCTCGCCTCACACCCTGAAAACCTTCATCACCTCGTCGCCGAAGTGATTGATCACCTTCACCGCGATCTTTCCCGTCGCCGGGCGCTCGAAGGGCCGCGAGACGTCGCGATAGAGCGTCTCCCAGGCCTCTTTGTCGATCTCCGCCTGCAAGGCCGTCTTCAGGCTCTTATACGGATCGTTCGCGCCGAGAAAATAGGCGTGGCGGACGAAGAAGCTCTCCTCATTGTAATTCGTGTCGACGAACCAGGCGGCGATCCCCTTGGTGTCGTCGCTCCTGATCTCGCCCGTGTTGGGATCGAAGATATCGACGCCCTTCACCTTCACTTTCACCCGCCCGTCGGGTTCGTGCAATATGTCTATGTCCGGCTCGCCGAACACCACGAACAAATTCCCCTTGCCGGTGTTCTTCAGATCGCCGGCCATATGCAGATCGGGGTTCATCTTCGCTTTCAGGATCGGCAGCGGGCCGAGCTTCGTCACCTCGCTCGCATGTGCGTCGAAGGCGAAGGCGCAGGCGATCAGCGCGTCGAAGCGCGCATCCACCGCCTCGCGCGCCGCGGCGGCGAGATCGACTCGCGACACGGAGCCGAACTCCGGGCCGATGAAGATCGCCGCGCGCTTCTCGGTGTCGCCCTCCATGAAGCGGCCTTCCGCCGCCACATATTCGCCGGGCCAGGGCGCGAGCGCGGTGAAGCGGATCGAATCGCGCTTCTCGCTCTGATGCACGCCGGCGGTGCGCAAATGCTCGAGCGTCATTTCGGCGAAATCGGTCGGCGGCATGGCCTTGTGCAGGCGCCGGCGCGCGCCTTCGTCGGCCTCGAGGAAATCGATCAGCTCCTCCTCGTCGGCCGGCGCGACGCGATGCGGCGACAGGCTCTCCACCGTGAAAGGCCCGGCGACGCGCACGCGGGACTTGTCCTCATAGGGCCGGTCGTAGAGCAGCTCGACATCGGCGGCCTTGGCGATGGAGGCGTCGATCTCCTTCTGCCGCGCGATGCGCGCCTCCCACCATTTGGCGTGCGCCTCTCTGGCGGCGGCGGGCCAGCCGGCGCCGGCCTCGCGCGGGATTTCCCAGTCCTCGAAACGTCTTCCACCCTCCCCTTCAGGGGGAGGGTCGCCGCGCAGCGGCGGGGTGGGGTCACGCCGCAGACTCGGGGAGTCACCCCCTCCCGCGCTTCGCGCGACCTCCCCCCTCGAGGGGGAGGTGGGCTTGCGCCCCAGCGCCGCATTCAACGCGGCGCGCAGCGGCTCGAGCACGGCCTGCCATTTGTCGTAGATCACATCGATCTGCTCGTTATTGGCGATCGACTTCAAGGTCACATGCGGCGCGCGCTCATAGACGAAGCCCTGGCGCAGATCGCCCAGCGTCCGCGCCTCGGGCAGGATTTTGCCGGAGACCTCCTGCTCCTTGCGCCGGCCCTCGGGCGAGTCGGCGAGGAGATAATAGGGATAGCGCGCGCTCATCAGGCGGGTGCGGGCGAGCGCCAGAGCGACGCGGGAAGTGTCGATGGTGATCCAGCGGCGGCCCCATTGCTCGGCGACGTACGCACTCGTGCCCGAGCCGCAGGTGGGGTCGAGCACCAGATCGCCGGGGTCGGTGGTCATGAGGATGCAGCGTTGGATGACTTTTGCAGATGTCTGGACGACGTACAGCTTGTCCTCTGTGAAGGCTCCCGTACGCGTATCAGTCCAAAGATTTGAAACCGGAGAATATGAAAAGTCGTCCAGGAACCGCACGTAAGCGAGAGAGTTCTTCGTCGGTGCCCCGAGACGATTCGCCTTCGCCAGTCGATCAATCCCGACGGCATTCGTTTTCCAAAACGAGCGACCGGGCCGGAACGCATCGCCGTTGAATCGAATGTCAAATGACGTAGTCGGTCCACCTGACTGAGATGTTAAATTATCATGGCGATATATACGCATTTGAGACGTCTCTTCTGCGAGAGACGAAAGCGGATAACGTGCGCCATCGGCGAGCTGGACACGCCGAAATCGTTGACCAACATCATCTTCAATCGTTTTTGCGCGATAGACTTGTCTGTATTTCAAGCTTTCTTTTGATTTCGCGAACCAAACCAAATGGTTGAAGGTTGCAGGAAGAGCGATTGTCCCGATGGCGGGACTGCCAGCGCCGCTCGTCGTTTGAAATGCAATCTGCGAAACAAAATTCTCCGTCCCAAAAACCTCATCCATCACCGCGCGCACGCGATGCACATTCTCGTCGCCGATTTGCACGAAGATCGAGCCGCTCTCGGCGAGCAGCTCCTTGGCGACCGTCAGCCGATCGCGCAGATAGGTGAGATAGGAGTGGATGCCCTCCTTCCATGTGTCGCGGAACGCCTTGATCTGCTCCGGCTCGCGGGAAATATCCTGTTGCTTGCCGTCCTTCACGTCGCGCGAGAGCGTCGAGACCTGCCAATTGCTGTTGAATTTGATGCCATAGGGCGGATCGAAATAAATGCACTGCACTTTTCCGCGCAGCGCCTCGCGCTCGGCGAGGCTCGCCATCACCGCGAGCGAATCCCCCAAGATGAAGCGGTTCGACCAATGCTGGTCGTGCTGATAAAAATCCGTGCGCGCTTCCGGGTCGTCGAGACCGTTGAAATCGGCGAAGAGATCGGGCGCGTCGCTCTCCGCCTTCTGCGCCTGCGCGCGCAGATCGTCGATGATCGCCTTGGGATGGATTTTCTCCTGAATATAGAGCGGCGGCGCATTGACCACGAGATCGGACCAGTCCTGACGATCCTTGCCGCGCCACACGAGCTGCGCGTCGCCGATCTCGACCTCGCCCTTGTCGAGAAGCTGCCGCGCCTGCTCCTTGGACAGGCGAATGCGCGCCCCGCGCCAGACGATCTGCGGATCGAGATCCTCGTCGCGCTCGCGCGTCTCGCCCTCGGCCAGCGGCGCCGTGCGCGGAAAATGCTTGGGCGGAAACGGCTGGCTCTCCTCGATCCGCTCATTCAGCGACTGATATTCCGCCGTCGGAATATTCTTCCGCGCCGCCTCGGCGTGAGTGAGCGTCTCGATCTTGACGGGCTTGCCGCCGGGTTTCTTGGCCATGTGCATCCTCTGGGGCCCTCATCCGACCTCGCTTCGCGAGGCCACCTTCTCCCGCCCTGCGGGAGAAGGAAGCGCCCTTCTTATTTTCGTTCCGCAACCGCGGTGTTCCTCCTTCTCCCGCTTGCGGGAGAAGGTGTCGCGCGAATGCGCGACGGATGAGGGCTCACGCCGCCCTCGCTTTCATCAATCGCTCGACCAGCGCATCGAACTCACTCTGAAACTGATAGCCGTCCTGGAACTCGGCAAAGTCCCAGCGTCCATGCGTTCCGAGATTATTGACGCCCGGAACCCAGAAACGCCGCATCGTCTCCGCCTTCAACTGCGCGTCATGCCCGCGAAACCCCTTCGTCTCGACGACGAGATTGAGCGGCTCCTCGCCGCCGTCGTCCAGCTTCACGATGAAATCGGGAACATATTTTCGGGGGATCGCGCCGTCGCGATAGGGAACCTCGAAGCCGAGCCCCTGGTTCTTCACATAGGCGATCACATGAGGATTGCGCTCGATGACGCGCGCCATCTCCGCCTCCCAATCGCTGTCGCAGACGACGGCGTCGACATGGGATTTGTCCGGCGCCGTCATATGGACGGGCTTCGACGTGGTGAAGCTGACGTGGCGGGTGGAGCCGCGTGGATTATAGGGGTCGAGGATCGCCTTGATGCGCTGCGCGCCCTCGGCAGCGCGCTGGCAGGCGAGATAGATGCGCTCGGCCGCCTGATCGGCGAGCTCGAGATAGGTGACGGCGGCCGGCGGCACGTCCTTGACGACGAGATAGCCCTCGTCGAGCCAGCGGCGCACGACGCGCTTGGCCTCGCCGAACAAATGGGCGGGAAAATCCTCGCCCGAGTCGCGGAAGCGCGTCTCCAGCAGCCGCTTGGCGAGATGGTAGACGATCGTGCTCGGGCGAATGTCCTCGAGCACCTTCGGCCCGATCTCGACGCTCTCGCCGACGATGCCGGACAAGAGCACCGTGCAGGGTCCGACCATCTGCGCGTCCAGCACGAGGCGCGAGTCATTGGTGAAATGCGCCTCGAGCCGCTCCTCCGGCAGATCGACGCGATAGCCCTCGACACGCGGGAAGACGATTTCCAGCGCCGCGCGCTCCTTCAGCGCTTTGACGCGCGTGACCGGCTTGGGCGCCGCCGGAGGGGCGACGACGGGCTTGGCGGTGAAGTCGAACGGAATGCCGAGGATGTCGGCATATTCGACATTGAACAGGCCCTTGTCGTTCAGCTCATAGGACTGGCGGCGCAACGCCCGGCCGACGACCTGCTCGCAGAGAAGCTGCGTGCCGAAGGCGCGCACGCCGAGAACATGAGTGACGGTGTTGGCATCCCAGCCTTCCGTCAGCATGGAGACGGAGACGACGCAGCGTATGGCTTCGCCCAGCCGGCCGGGCTTGCCGACCGTGTTCATCACCTCGCGAAGAAGATCAGCGTCGCTGAGCGCCTTGCCGTCGGCGCCGTCGCGCGCGGAAATCTCGCGCTTGAACTGCTCGATCTCCGGCCCAGCCAAGTCGCGAAAGGCCGGATCGAGCGCATCGCCGGATTCGATCTGCTCGCTGTCGATGAGCAGCGTGTTGGGCCGCGGAAAGCGCGTCCCGTATTCGTCGAAATTGCGGAAGAATTCGAGATGGCCCTGATGGACCATATAGGGCTCGCCGTCTTCGTTCGGGCGCTGAAAGCCCGATATCCATTCATAGACGAGCTTCGAGACCGCCGTATTGCTGCACACGACGATGAAGACGGGCGGAACGACGACGCCCGCGCGCCGCCATTCCTCATCGACTTGTCGGTAGTGGCTGTAGAGCGAATAGAGCGCGGTCTGAATCTCCGGCGCGAGCTTCAATGGATCGAGCTCGCCCGATTTGCTCGCGCCCTTCTTCGGCAGGCTGCGTCCGCGCTTCTTCAGCTCCTCCCAGAGATTGCGATAGAGCGGCATGTCGCCGGACGGAAGGCTGTCGTCGATCGGCACGCGCGGGAGCTTCACGATCCCGCATTCGATGGCGTCCATCAGCGAGAAATCGCTGACGACCCAGGGAAAGAGCGAGCCCTCACGATAACCGGAGCCGCGGAGGAAGAAGGGCGTGGCCGACAGGTCGAAGACCGCCTGGAGCCCGACCTTGCGCTTCAACGCTTCGACGCCGGATATCCAGAGGCGCGCGGCCTCATTGGCCTTCTTGGCCTCCTCCTTCTCGTCGGCTTCGAGCTTCTCGTCCTCGCGCGGCGGCCGCTCGCGATAGCAATGATGAGACTCGTCATTGATGACGACGATGTTCTTCAGCGTCATCAGCGGACCGCAGGCGCGCTCGAGCATCTGGCCTTCCGACTCGATCGTCACCACCGGCGCGCCGCGCGGCCCTTGCAAAAGCGCGCGGCCGGTCTTCGAGATGTCGGTCGTCTCGCGCCGCCGGAACGCGTGATAATTGGTGATGACGATCTTCGCCTTGGCGATGTCGGCGACGAGATCGGAGGGGACCAGCTCGCGGGTCGCATAATAATTATCGGGATCTTCCGGCCGCAGCACCCGCAGCCGATCGCGAATTGTGACGCCGGGCGCGATAATGAGGAACCCACGGCTGAATTTTCCGCTTCCGGGCGAGCGGACGGCGTTGGCGGTCTGCCAGGCGATCAGCATCGCCATCACCGTGGTCTTGCCGGCGCCGGTCGCCATCTTCATCGCGAGACGATAGAGCTCGGGATTGGAGGCGGCGTTGGCCGCCGCGATATTGGCGAGGATCGCTTTGCCGCGCGAGAATTTCGGCGCGACCTCGGTCAGCCAGACGATCGTCTCGACCGCCTCGATCTGGCAGAAGAACGGCTTCACGCCATGGAACTCGTGCGCGCGCCAATAGGCGAGCAGCCGCGCCGTCGTCGGCGTGACGCCCCAATCGGCGGGATTGGGCAGAGCGCGCCAGCTCTCCACCAGCGAACGAATCTCATTGATGACCGGGGTCGGGTTATACTCCTGCTCCGCATCCGACACGCCGCGCGCGTCGCCGAGCGCCATCGTCGTCTGGCGCTCGCGGCCCGGGCGATTGCGCGGCTTGGGGACCGGCGTCGTCAGCTCCGACCGCCTGCGACCCGCGACAGGCGGGGCGTCGATCGGCTGGCCATCGGCATCCAAGAGGTGATGGAAACGTGGCGCCTCATATGGACTATTCAAAATCGGCTGCTCGAAAAACGAGGCGGCCATCGGTGGTCCTTTCGAGGAATCGGGGGCTGGCGACCGGCCGCCGGACTCAATATGGCGACGCCCGTGGTGTCAACTCGGGCGCCCCGAAATGTCGGACGCGTTCCCCGACGGCCGGCGACGAAGCGCCGCCGGCGCAGGCTCTCCGCATCATTCGGACGACGAATTGTTCGGCGCCGTCTGACCGAGCGGCCTGATGGGACGATTGAACCTCGCCTGCTGAGACGAGAACGGCGGACTTTTCGTGGCGGCGGGATCGGATCGCTCGCTGCTCGGCCGCGGCTGTGGAAACGATTCCATCAGTCGATCCCGTTCATCCGCCGGCTCCTCCGCCATATCAATGACCACCGGGTCGCTCTCCGGGCTGTCACGCAAAATCTCAGGATGACTGGACGTCGCAGGCTGAGACGATGCGGACGGAGAATCCGTGGCGCCGGAATCGGATCACTCGCTGCCCGCCGTCGGCTCCGGAAACGGCTCCATCATCCGATCCAATTCGTCCTCCGGCGCCGTCGACTCCTCTGCGACATCGGTGACGCCCGGATCGCTCTTCCGGCTCCCGCGCAAAATCTCGAGAAGCCACGGCGTGAGATCCTTGTTTTTCGTCGACAGCAACGTCGGCGCCAGGGCTTCCAATTTATCGATATCCGCCTGGACCCACCCCTTCTCGTAGCCGATCCGCAACGCGCGCATGATCGCCGTATTGCTGACCGCGTCGGCTTTCCGCTTCGCGGCATTCAATTTGGCGCGTGCGGCTTTCGTTCTCTCTTTGGCGAGGCGCTCGTTTTCACGAGCATGATCGTATTCGGCGCGTAGACTTTCAAGGCTCATGAGACATCTCCTTCACCTTCATGATGCGATGAGGCCATGAAAGCGCAAAGCGCTAATTCAATGTTGACACCTCACGTTCGATCACGCTCGCCCGTGAGCAAACATGAAGCGAGATAAGATGTCTCCGATAATCGGACTCGGATCACACAGCCTCTTGCGCTTTGCATGCGCGCAGACGAAATTGGAACATGTCCCACGAAGGATTTCATTAATACACTCGAGGCCGACCTACCGCCGCGACGGACATGAAACATGCGCGAAAGATCACTCGGAATGCGCTTCGCGATCGTGAGCCGCGGACATGGCCGCTCGGCGCTCGCACGCTCGGATTACCAGCTGGGCCACGCTCCTGTGGATTGTACGTATGTCGATGAATTCACTCTCGCATCGACGGCGAGCCATCGCCGGCATTGGATGCTCACGCCGAGCGATGCGCCGCTATGGGCCTCCGACGCGAGGACTGTTTGGAGCGCCGCCGCTCGCGCCGAGCGACAGTGGAACGCGCAGGAGGCCAGGATTCTGGATGTGCAAATTCCGAGAGGCATTCCTTACGAATGGGTCGATGAACTCGTCCGAGAAATATACGACCCCTTCGTCTCGGACGGCCTCGTCGCACAAGTCGACTTTCACGTCTCGCCAGCCAGAGACATGGGCGAAAACCCGCATCTGCATGGCCTCATTTCGACGCGCCCGATGACGACATCGGGATTTGCGCGAACCAAGATCGAGGCGCGGCGATGGAATCGTATTTTTCGCAAAGACGATGGACGTGAAATGCGGCGGCAAGTCGCGGCCGCAATCAATGTTGTCGCGGAGCGTCATGGCTGCGAAATCCGAGTCGTCGCCGAGACGAATGAGGAGCGAGGACGGCCTCCAGCCGAACGAACTCGTCGACGTGGCATTTTTCGCGCTCCGCACACCGACTTCGCGAAAGATGCGCTCGCCGAGCTCGACGCTGGTCGCCAGGATCGGCAAACTTGGGAGGAGGCGGCGGCCGCGGAAGAGATCGCCATCGCCGAACGAGCCGGAGTGGAAGCGAAGATCGCCGCATACGCAACAAGACTGCCGTCGCTTTTTCCCACGCCGGGATCAGCGAGATTTGACGGCGAAGTCCTTCTCCGCGCGTCCTGGCAGTGCATGATCGAGAGTCATGGGAACGAGCCGATCGAGCGGAAATTTATCGGCGAATGGGCGCTCGCTATCGCCCACGCCGGCGCCGACCTTCTGATCGAAGAGGACGCTCTCTGCATCGAAGGTGAGATCACGGCGCAGGTCGCGAGTTTCGTCGGCGCCATCACCTCGGCCGTCGGCTGGGACGAGGTCTCGAAACGCGGTGAGATGACACGGAGCGCTCGTATTCGTCTGACACGCGCGACCAGATCCTGGGCTGATCCCATATCGTTCCATGTCCAGAGGCTCGAGCAAGACGAATTGTTCATCGGCCTCTCGTCTCGCTACGAGAGTGCGGCGAGTCCGGAACAGCGCGTGAAGATGTTTAACGCATTTTGCAGACAGCACGCTATTTCGAGGAGAACACGTGAGGTGCTGATCGCCGGCCTGACCGACAATTGGGGTGACGGCGCCGACGTCGGTCCGCTCACATTGCAGATCGATCGCGCGGTCTCGGAGCTGGCCATGATCTCCATCGACCAATCGATCAAACGAATTATCTCGGCCAAGGATCGCGCGCATACTAACGCCGATGGCGAAGAGGCCGAGCTGAGCGGCGGCGCTCGGGCCGACGAATTATCGACGGAAGCCCTACGGTTACTCCGCGCCGAGCACGAGGACGCACGCGCCAAGAGGGCCGCCGATCCCGAACCACAGTCTGATGTTCCAACGAGTCCTGAAGAGCGGAAGGGAGACGATGCTGGAAAGGGTGCAGAACCGCCCTCAGATGCGCATGGCGTCGAGCTCGAGGAAGTGAAAGGAACTATCAAATGAAGGTCGCCGCGGAGTGGCGTCTTCTTGGCGAGCAAACACTATCCCTTGGCGAACAGGTTCGCTCGGCGCAGTCGGGAGTGTCAGGAATTTCGTGTGTGGGCGGGCATGATGGAGAAGAAGGAGATCCTCCATGGCCCGACGCAAAGAGCCCCGCATCCCTGACGCGCTTCTGGACCAGTTGCTGGCCGGCGCCGATCCCAAGACGACCTTCGACCCGAACGGCCTGCTCGACGATCTGAAGAAGGCGTTGGCCGAGCGCGCCCCCAACGTCGAGATGGATCACTCGTCTTCTCGGCGATGATAGGCCGCCGGAGGCCATGCCGAGGATCTCGATTTCGACGTTGCCGCCAATCAGCCACAAGGCCGAATTCGGGAATACGAAGTGAGTTACGGGAAGACGCGCCAGAGAAGCGCCAATCCCCGACTGTATTCAGCATTATATCAGAGCAATTCAGTTCATCTTCCAATGAAAATCTCGCTTATAGAATCGTCATTACAAATGCTATAAAATATTTTTGTTCGCGACGACGCCGCTGAGTATCTCTGCGACAAAAACCTGAACAGCACCTCTACGATCGGCAACACGTGGCCGCAACCCGTCGTCACAATCCGATAGCCTTGGTCCCGCCATCACACTCCTCGCACTCGACGCTCATTCTCGATCGCCGAGAATCGTATGTTGCTTCAAAAAGACGGATATGCGTATGGGTTGATAACACGTCGGATTCGTGGGCGGAAAGCAGCGCATTTAATAGTGGATGAGCCGGTGAGTGTGATCACGGTTTCTGATGTCGTGCTCATCAGGCTTTTTGATGGGCTTCCCACTTCCGCTTCCCGCACGCTGTAGGGGTGGTGGGAAGCGGAAGTGGGAAGTCAACGTCTGAGTGACTTGAGAGGGCATGCGGCCACAGCGGGGCTGATTTGGTTGCGGCCGTTTATCGCGGCGTATCACTCAGCCCGTGGCGAGGCGATAGCCGTCCGTCGATTTGACGATGCGGCCCGCGGCGGCCATGGCGGCCAGACGCTGATAGAGCGTGGTGGTGCGCACGCGGCACAAGGCGCGCAGATCGGCAAAGGGCTGCGGCGCGCCGGCTTCCGCGAGGGCCGCGACGATGCGCTCGTCGATCGAGCGTGCTTCTGCGCCCTGTGCGGGTTGTGGCCTGCCGTCCACGACCTCGAGGGCGAGCGCGTCGGCGCGCTCGGTGAGCTCGAGCCTGATGGCGGGCATGGCCGACGCGGCGCGGTGCTCGACGGTCAGGGTGAGCGCGTCGCCGTCTCGGCGGAGATAGAGGTTGGAGTCGCCCCAGGCATGGAACTCTGAGGAACCACGTAGGCCTTGGCCCGCACGCATGCTGCTCGCGTTCTTTCTCGCGTGGTGGACGAGGATCACGGCGAGGCCGTGACGGCGTTGGAGCTGACGCAGGAACGCCAGCAGCGGCGCCACTTCGCCGCTGATGTTTTCGTCGATGCGATGCAGGCGCACGAAGGGGTCGAGGATGAGCAGGCGCGGCTCCAGCCGCGCGATGGTTTCCTCGAGGCTGGCGCGATCGGCGTCGAGATCGAGGCGCAGCGACGGGGCGGTGATGACCTGGATGTCGAGATCAAAGATGGAGAGGCCGGCCGCAGCGCCGATGCCCTCGATCCGGCGCCGGACGATGTGCGCCGCGTCCTCGGCGGCGTATAGCAGGACGCGGCCGGGCTTGGGTACGCCAAATCGCCTCAGGCAGGGCGCGCCGCCGGCGACGGCGACGGCCAGATCTAGCGCGAGGAAGGATTTGCAGCATTTGGGCTCGCCGCCGATGATGCCGACCGCTTCTTGGGACCACAACCCCGTGACCAGCCAGTCCTTGTCTGGAGGGCGATCGGCGAGCTGATGGGCGGGCGTGACGGGAAGCGGCGTCATCGTCTACGCCGAGTTCCGGCCGCAGTCGAGAGCGGGGCGGGCGGAGGGGCCATGGCGCAAGTCTCGAAAAACAGCTTCTCGTCGATCTGTCGGGCGTCACGCTCGGCGGCCGTCGCGAGCAGCTCGCCCGCAAGCGTCATGAGCGCGCGCAGATTGCCCTGGGAGTGATCGCAGAGGGTCACGATCAGCTCCGGGGTCATCAGCGTCGTCGCGCCGGCCTGCTGCAAGGCGTGTCTGAGACAATCCTGCAGCTCCTGCGGCGTCGCCCGGTCGATAGCGAGGCGAACTCGGATGCGGCTGCCGAGCGGGAGAAGCTCGTCGGACCGCAGACGCTCCACGAGCCGTCCGTCTCCCGCCAGAACGACGGTCAACAGAATATGGGAATCGAGTTTTGCCGAGGACAGCAAGCGCAGCTCGCTCAGGACGAGCGGCAGCATCTCCTGGGCCTCGTCGACGATCAGGACGGGCCTATTGAGAGAGTCGTCGATATGAGCCTGCCAACGCTGTCGCAGGTTCTTGGCTCCGCCCCAGCGGTTGTTCGGGCGAAGCTCGACGCCGAAGAGATCGCCCATCTCGCGATAGAAGTCGCCGATGCCGGCCTGGGGACGGCTGATCACGCCGACCTTGACGTCGCGCTGCGTCGCCAGATGCTCGGCCAGGATGCGCAGGGCGGCGGACTTGCCGGCGCCGGGCGAGCCGGTGACGAGGGCGAAGCCGCCCTCCTCGGCGAGTTGCGCCACGCGCCAGCAGAAGGAGCGCAGGCGCGGCGTGGCGAACAACGCTTCGGTCGGCGCGCCCGGCGCGAAGGGGTTCCACTTGAGGCCGTAGAGCGCCAATAGTTTGGGGTTCAAGACTCTTCTCCTTCGTCCTTGGGCAGGTAGGCGGGCGGCAACCCCGTTGCAGCCCGCTGCTCCATGAGCTTGGCGAGCAGTGGCGCCATGCCACCGGCAGGCTTGATGGCGATGGGCTCCGCCGCGATCGGCTCCAGCGACCGGCGGCGCCCATCGGCGTTCTTGGTCTTGTCCTGCGGGAACAGCCGGCACAGCACCGCGCCGGTTTGCGCGTCGACGAGATGGACCCAGCCGAGGTCCCAGCTGGCGAAGCGGACCTCCAGGCGCGTGAGGTGGCGGTAGCGGTTCGGGGCCTCGAAGCGGCGGCCCTCGATCAGGAGGCTGCCGTCGCTCTTGCGCAGCGTCCGCTGCTCGGTCCTCGTGAAGGCCAGCTTGAGGCTCGCGCTGTCGGGGCTCGGCCGCGTCACCTCGGGGCCGGCGAGAAAACGCGTGACGGGCGCCTCGCCGATCTCCGAATGGATGTTGCGGTTGTACTCGTACTCGACCCAGGCCTGCGTCGCCTCGTTGAGCGTCGCCAAGCTGAGGTCCTGCACATCCTCCAACATGGCCATCAGCCGGCCTTCGACTGGACCCCAAAACGCCTCCTGCTTGGCGTTCTGATAGGGGCTATAGGGGAGCGTCGTCTGGTGCAGGACTGCGAGCCGGCCGAGGCCCTCGCGGATCTCCGCCGCAGTCATCGCCGCGCCATTGTCGCTCATCGCGGCGCGCGGCAGGCCGCGCTTCTGGATCGCCTGTGACAGACCATGCGCGACGTTCTCGGCCGTCTCCGCCAAATACCATTGCAGATGACAGGCGAGTCGCGAACGGTCGTCGAGAATGCCGAGCAACATTGGCGTGCGCCACTCGCCACGCGGCGTCAGCACCTTGCGCGAGCCGTGATGGAAATCCCAATGCCACAGGCCGTTGACATATTCGGCCTCGTAGCTGCGGACCTCGCGTTGCTCGAGGCGCGCCTCGGCCCGCAATGCGCCCGCCGTCAGCCGCGAGGTGAGCGGCCGGCGTTTGTCCAGACCATTGGCCCTGAGGAAGCGAAGGACGGTCGCATAAGACGGCACGGGTTGAAGCTCGGGCCGACTCGAAGCCAAGGCGACCAGATTGTCCCAGTGCAGCCTGACGCTCCAGCTCTTGTGCGCAGCGTATTGGGCGAGCAGCGCCTGGCGCAGCGGCACGCCGAGCGCTGTCTGCTGGCCGGCGTCCTGGCGACGTTTGCGGCGCAGGACGGCGATAGGGTCCTGACGCTCTCCGAGCGCCCGATAATACCAGCGCTCGATCGTGGAGGCGCCAAAGCGCACCGGCGCGCCGGTCGTTGGATGGCGCCATTCGCGCGCCGCAAGCTCAACGAGCGCCGAACGGAGCGCGCCCTTCTCGGGCGGCGCAGCGAGAAGCTGCCCGATCACCGAAAAGCGCAGCTGCGCCCATTGCTCGTGCACCCGCCCTTTCGCCATGCCGACGCTCCTTGGAGTGGACTGGCGGACGGTAACGGCGGGGCCGTCGACCCGCGACGGGCGTCTTCTGCGGGCCGACGAAAACCCTCATGCAGCGAGCATCGGCGCGGCCCCTCCGGTGATCGGCAAAAGCAATCGCAGCAGCGCGGTCAGTCGTTCGGCGGTGGCGCCGGAAAAGCGATCCAGGAGCGCCGTCGGCAGCTCCTCTCGGGCGACGGGCGGCATGAAGGCGGCCGCGGCCACCCTCCAGAACGGGCTTGCGGCGAAGACATCGCGCCACCATTGGCGCCAGCGCTGAATCGTGTTGCGGCTTGCGCCGACAAGGTTGGAGAGCTCGCGAACCGACGCCGCCGCGCCATTGCGTATCGCCGAAACCAGCACGACGACCGCGCTGAGAAACACCTTGCGCCCGAGAAACCGGAACGACGAGGGCGTCGCGCGCTTGCGGCAGTCCTGCACAGCGCAGCAGAAGCTGAAGCGCAAATTGTGGTCTGCGCCGAGCCCGGCGGGACCGCCTCTGGGCTTGCGCAGGAAATTGCCTGAATGAAGCGCGCCGCCGCAGCGCGCGCATCTCACCTCGCGCGCCCTCGCCGCAAGATCGCGGTCGAAGGCGAGGAGAAGCTCGTGGAATCTGGCGTCCGCCAGCAGGGACCGATACAAGGGATGCCTCGTTCTTGTTCGAGAGTGAAAGCCGCGATGGCCAAGATCGGACGCAATGACGCCTGCCCCTGCGGCAGCGGCAAGAAGTACAAGCACTGCTGCCTCGCCAAGGATGAAGACGCCGAGCGCGCCGCCCACGCGGCACGCGACGCGGCCGACCGCGCGGCCCGTGTCGCGGCCGCCGAATTATGGAGCTTCGACAGCGACGAGGATATGGACGATGAGCTGACCGTGGCGTCGAACGCCGTTGTCGATCTCGTGCACGCGGGCGCGCTCGATGAGGCCGAGCGCGCCGCCCGCGAACTCCTCCAGCGCTTTCCTGACATGCATGACGGTTATGATCGCCTGGGCATGGTCTATCAGGCCAGAGGCGAGGATCGGCAAGCGGCCGACTGCTACCGGAAGGTCATCGACATCATCCGCTCGCACAAAGAACAATACGACGCCGAGTTCGAAACCGTCTTCCACAAGCTCATAGAGCAGCTCGACCCGCCAATCGCGCCTCCACACGAGAGTCAGTCTTCCTGAAATCACGATGAGTGAAGGGCTCGACTCGCAGCCCATCACGTATCCTGCTCAAAAAACCGGGTTCATGCCCTCATTTTGTCCGCGCACGCTCACCGGATGATTGATATTGTGGCGCGCCTCGGGACTTCGGTTCGAGACCTGGTTCTCAATTTTGCGTCTCTCCTGAAATTCGAAGCGGCGCCGGGCATAGCGACCCTGTTCCTTGTCGTGGGGCTGGTCATAGCGGCCATCGTCTACTGGCGAAAAGCGACATCTCGTCGCAACGCAGTACTTTGGCTGAACGGACTCATCCAACAAGCGGACGATGAAGCAGCCTTCGGCCAAATGATCGCCGATGTCGATCATAGAATCCAGACGGAAGCAAAAAGCGAGGCTCGTCGCCATATTGCCATCGCCTGGCGCGAATATCGGGAAACGCTAGTCATCCACAAGGAGGACGGGGTCAACGTTCTGAGAAATTCAGTGCGCCCGTCTGTCTTTTTCAATGCAGAAGAATTGCACTTCGGGGCGGGAGGTTGGCGGACAGCGCCTGGGCTTTTTGTCAGTATAGGGCTCCTTCTGACATTTCTCGGCCTCATTGCAGCCCTGAGTTCTATGGATTTAAACGGCGGTGAAAATATTCAGAAGTCTCTCAAAGAGCTTCTGACGATCGCGTCCGCCAAATTCATCATGTCTCTTGCGGGTCTTTTCTGTTCTATTATATTCACGATCGTTTTGCGGCGAGGTATTTCTGTCGTCGAGCAGGCGTTGCACAACCTTTGCGCCTCGATCGAAGAGCGACTGAAATTCATAAGCCTCGAGGATCTCGCCGTCGAGCAATTGGCCGCCACAAGAGAGCAGCGCGATCATTTCCGGACGATTGGCCTCGAGCTGGTCGCCGAACTGGGCCGCCCGCTTCGTGAGGAACTTCCCGCGGTCATCGCGGCCTCGATTGGTTCGGCTATTGAGCCGCTCATGCAACAAATGGGTCAGGCGAGCGCCGATGGTATGGACGAGATGGTGAAAGGTCTATCGGCCCGCTTCTCCGACGATGTCGGGCGCGCATTGGCCAAAGCGAGCGACAGTCTCGTCATTGCGGGCGATCGGATCGCGGCCCTATCGGACAGAATGGATCAGAGTTCGGGACGAGTCGGCACAGAGATCGACGCCGCCGTGGTACGCTTGACACAAACTCTCGACGATCTGCGCGTTTCGATGGACGCCACGGCCCAGACAACTTCCGGCGCTTTCACCCAGGGCGCGGAGCAATTGCTTTCGGTCATGAATCGGACGCTTGAAGGCATCCGCGACAACACCGGCGAGGGATCTCGCGTGCTGAGCGAGGCCGCCGCCGACATGCGCGAGGCGGCGCAACGCTTTCGCGCTGAAATCGAAGCCGCCGCGGCGCATGGACGAGAAGCCGCTCAGCAGCAGATCGTCGTCGAGGGGGACGCCGCCGCCAAAGCCATCAAATCCGCCGGCGACACAGTCGTCGACGCCGTCGACCGAACGACGAGGGAAATTTCCGATAAGACCGAACAATTCGCTCAAAAAGCCGCGCAGGACCTATTCGCTCCGCTCGAGCAGGTCACCGGGCAGCTCGGCGCGCTCGTGGGCACGCTCTCGGAAGGAGCAGCCGAAATGCGCCGCTTTTCCGACGGCGTCCGCGCCGGGGCACAGGCGGGCGAACAAGCCGCCAGCAGCTTCAGGACGGCGTCGCAAGATTTGACCGCCGCCGTTACGCCGATCCGATCGGCGAACGAACGTATCGAGACCGCGATCGCACAATTGCAGGACAGCACGTCTCACGCGGCCAGCACAGTCGTCCGCTCGTCCGAGGAAACCGCCCGCCACGCGGCTGAAACCTTGGCCGCGGCAAAGGAGGTTCTTGGAGGCGAGACCAGAGCGATCGAAGCGGCCCTGGCTGGTCTGCGCGATATGCTGAACCGCATGAAAGACCAGGGAGATCGCCTCGACGCCCAGACAGGCCGCCTCGACGACATGGACGCAAAGCTCGACAAGGCTTTCGAGGAATATACGAGTCGGGTGGCCATGGCGGTCGAAAGCCTGTTCGGCCACGTCCGGAAGATGCAGAATGAATTGAGCCCGGCGCTCGATACTTTGCGGGCTATTGTCGAGCAGGCGGAACAATTCAGGCCGCAAAGCGGCAGGAGGCCGCTGTGAGAGCCGTTCGACGGCGCCAGCATGAGGACGAAGAAGAATCCGCCTTCGTGTCCATGACGGACATGACGGTAAGCTTCCTTTTCATTGTCATGATTCTTCTTGCGTTTTTTGCTTCCCAACTCAAGCCGGACAGCGTCTCGCGCAAGGACCATGATCGCGTCGTCAACGAGCGCAACGCGCTCCGAGACGAAGTGAAAAGCCTAAAGGAGCAAGTGGAACGGCTCAAGAACAATCCGATAGAGACCTATCTCGGAGCGGTGGCGGCGGAGCGACGGCGTATCCTGCAAGACTTACAATCAAAGCTGCGGACCGACTTTCCGGACTTGCAAGTCGTGATCAGCGAAGAAATGGACGCCCTTCGTTTCAAGGGTGACGGTCTCTTTCCGACAGGCTCGAGCGAATTGCGACCCGACAAGCGCCGCATCGTCGAAACGATTGCGGCGCGCCTCGGCGAGGTGCTGCCCTGTTACACGCTCGGCCGTCTCTCTTCCTGGAACAACGGCTGCAACGCCGCCGGCGCGGCGATCGAGGCTGTCCAGATCGAAGGGCACACCGATTCGGACGGGCAGGACAATAACAACCTCACACTGTCCACCAGCCGCGCCAACGAGACCTTCTTCGCGATGTTGAAACGCGAACCGACCCTGGTCGAGCACCGCAACAATCGTCAGCAGCCGGTCCTTTCTGTCGCGGGATATGGCAAGATGCGTCCTGTGGCCGACAACCGCACGACGGAGGGCAAGGCCATGAACCGTCGCATCGATCTGCGCATCATCATGTATTCCCCACGCTCTATCGATGAGATTCGGAAAGTGCAGGACGATTTGCGGAAAGGCGTCGCCGCGGGAGGGGCCAGATGAAATTCGCAGCGCCGCCGGATCTCAATATTCTGGCTCTGCCTGATCTCAATTTACTGGCGAGCAGCAAGAATCACATTGTCGACCGATGGCCCGACGTCGTCGCCACGCCGCATGAGAAAGACCGAGAACGTCTTGTTCAGGAAATGCTTCGTCGTTGGAACGCCGATCAATGGGATGACACGCCCATGTCATTCGTCACCTCCGCGGCGGTGGCGCTCTTCGACCCCGAGCGACGAAATCGCTCCGAACTGTTGGAGCTTCGCGAATTTTATTACGCCGAAATCGAGGCGTCGACGAAGCACACATTTCTCGATTCCATGCTGTCGGTTTATCTCGGTTCCTATCAGCCAGGAGCCGACCACACGAAGCGCCTGGCAAAAGCGATGACACGCGCTCTCCCGCGCGTCGGCTCCGCGGGAAAGCAGCTCGTCGAAAACATCCCTGAAACTCTCGATCCTGCCCGAGCGCCTGCGGCCATCGCCACGAAAATGATGGGCATGGAGGTTTGTTGGAACGAACTGAAGGAAATCGGTCTGCGCAGCCCGCATGCGCCGGGCGTGATGGACCATGCGCATCTCGCCTTTGTCGAAAAGATGCGGCCTGCGCTGAAAGGCAGGACGGGATTGGAGCGGCTATTCGCCTGGTTGAAGCCGGCCGGACAGCAGGCGAGAATGTCCGGCGCCGCAGAAGCAATCACGGCCGTCATCGAGCCATGGTTGAAACAAGATCCGCCGCCGAACGATCTCGCATTCATCACCGAAAGCCTGCTCGGTCTTTACGGCGACCCTCGGGTTGACGGCGGCGGCGCCTGGGCGGGTGCGCCCAAGGCCCACCTCGATATTCTCATGCGTTGGCTCACGGGCGAAAACATTCGATTTTTCCTGGATGTGGTTTCGGCGGTCGAGGTAAGTCACATGTGGGAGCCTCGCCGCAAATTCTGGCTCGGTCTTCACGAGCAGAAGCGGGTAGATGCAGCCTGGGTGGCGTTCAGCGGCAGCGGCGTCGAACTTGCGACCAAACGGCTGCGTTCCAAGGGCTCCCGAGGCGCTCTGGCCTTCGGACGGCAGACCGCAGGCGGAAATCGCGCGGAGACATCTTTGTTGATTTTGAAAATCGGCAAAAAGATCATCGTCGAAGGTTCGCACGACTACAAAGTTCATGTTTTCGAAGAAAGTAACAAAGGCGCGCCGAAACTCTACCAGCTGGAATATGATTGTGACCTGATCCTGCGCAAAAGCAACTCGGCGAAGTCTCATCGTGGAAACTGGCAAGGCTGGGTCTTAGAACGAATTTAGAGGTTGACATGTTCGATTTTCAATTCGACAAGACAGGCGTTCACCTCACCCTGAAGCGGCCTCGCGAGGGTCTGCTGAGCCGCCTATTATCGCACGAGAAAAAGCGCGACCTCACACGACTGCCCCCGGCCGACCGCGAGCTTCTCATTGCTGTCGCCGACCTCAGGGCGCTTGCAGGCGACACTCCGGACGAGCTGAACATCAGCGCCGATCACATCCGCCTCTCTCACCGCCTCGCGGCGGGGCTATCCGGCGAGGCGGCGCATATCCTCGGCCTGCCGCAGATCGTCGACCTCACCCTGAAGACAGATGCCGAAGGTCTTGTCGGCACGCCAAACTTCCGGCTCAAAGCGGAGTGGTTCAGGCACGGTCAGCGGCAGGCGCCCCGGCGAATAGGTTCTATCCTCGAGACATCCGACGGTCCGCGGCGTTTGCCGTTGTGGCTTCTCGACGCGCTCGATGTCGCCGAATCCTTCCCGCCTGGCGGCGGTGATGTCGATCATTGGGGCGCCTTGGCGAGATTTCGCCAAGCGCTCGATCCCGGCGTGCGCGTTGGAGATGCGAGTCACGCGGCCAAAGTTTCGATGACCGATTTTCTCTCCGGCCTCCAGGTGCGCATGGCCGATCGTCTCTCGATCGCTTCGAACGGCGTTGGCGATGACTTCGACGTGCTGCCTTTTTCGAGCAGGCGCATCAACGACGCCGGAGACGATGCCGTCGTCTCCGAGAGCGACAGCGAGCTTGACGGGCCGGATCTCGGCGTCTTTCAACGGCGAGTTCGAGAGCGCGGCGGACTGCCGGCCTATCGTTTACGACCGGGCAGTTTCCTCGTTATAGACCGATCAGCTTTGCCTGCCCTCGATGTGATGGCCGAAATGCAGCGCGCTCCGAAAGCCGAACGCGAAGCGTTTATCAGAAATCCACGCCCTCGCATCACGGAAGCCGTCGAGGCGGCGCTGCGGCGCGACGGCAAGCTCGACAATCTGAGCCCCGAAGCGGAAGAAGAAGCCATCGAAGCCGCCGCCGGTCCCCTCTTCGTCGAGACGCGCGAGTTTTCGGAACGCGTCACAGGAATTGCGCTGTTTCAGAAGCCGACCATCGATGGCTTCAAAAACAGCGAAACGACATGGATGCCTGAAGAATTTGCGCGTCGGGTGGCGGAGGCGCTGGACGATCTTCCGACGGAACGATTGGAGGGTTTGCGTGACGAAGTCCGTGCCGCAATAGAGCGTGGTCAGGAGGCCGTTTTCCTCGACGATGTCCCGCTGCCGGCTCGTCCGGAAACGCTCACGACAATTGATGCGCATCTCGACAGAAAAAGACAGACGCAAGACCAGACCGACGACAAGCCACTCCAGGACAAAGGGCCATATGTCCTCGACGGAAAGAAAAACTTCGAGCAACTCGAATGGTTCTCGAAGCTGGATCCCCGACACCCGCTCATTCCCGCCAGCCCGCCGACCTCCATTCGCACGCCTCTGAAGCAGCATCAAATCGAGAGCTTCGAGTGGCAAGTCGATGCGTGGCGCGCGGGCCTCCCTGGCATTCTCAACGCCGACGAACAGGGGCTCGGCAAGACGCTTCAGACAATCGCCTTTCTCGTCTGGCTGAAATCGCACATGGCGCAGCAAGGCGCAGAGCAGCGCGGCCCCGTGCTCATCATTGCGCCGACGTCGTTGCTGGAGAACTGGGAACAAGAGGTCGCTCGTCACGTCGAGGAACCAGGTCTCGGGCATCTCATTCGTCTCTATGGAAGCGCAATCTCCAGCCGAAAAATTGCCGGAAAAGCCGGCCGCGACATCGACAGCGGCGAAACGAAGCTCGATCTCGGATTCCTGACAGAGGCAATCGAGGAAGGCCGCGCCCACCGATTCTGGTTGCTCACGACGTATACGACGCTGACCAATTACCAGCATTCACTGGGTCGTATTCGCTTCAGCGCGCTCGTCTTCGACGAGATTCAAACGCTGAAGAACCCGACGAGTCTTCGCGCGCAGGCGGCGCTTTTCATGAAGGCGGACTTTCGTATCGGCCTTACGGGCACGCCGATCGAAAATAGCGCCGTCGACCTGTGGGCCGTCATGGAACAGCTCTCGTCGGGAGCGCTCGGGACTCTCGCGGAGTTCCGCGGTCGCTATGGAACGCCTGACGGCGAAAATATGAACGAGTTGCACGCGCGCGTTTTCAAGTCGGCAGGCGAACATCCGGCGCTCGCCATTCGTCGCATCAAAAACTTGGTCGCTAGCGATCTACCCAAAAAGACACGACGCCTCCATCCCCGTCTTATGCCAGAAGACCAAGTTATCGCCTATGACGACGCGAGGTTGAAACTCGCTCAAGGAGGCTTGGGCGCGGCGCTGAAAGCTCTGCATCACATACGCTCCGTGTCCGTGCATCCTGGCTTGCACGTGCAGGCTTCCGCCAGCGATTTTGTCAGCGCTTCCGCGCGGCTAGCCGCCACATTCGACATCCTTGCCGCCATCGCTCGGAAGGGAGAGCGCGTCCTCGTCTTCATCGAGCATCGTGAGATGCAATATCGGTTCATCGAACTGGCCCGCGCCGAGTTCGGCCTGGACAGGATCGACCTAATCAATGGCGATACGCCTATCCGTCAGCGACAGGCGATCGTGAATCGTTTCCAAAGGCATCTGGAGCAAGATCAGGGATTCGATATTCTCGTTCTCGGCCCAAAAGCCGCCGGCGTCGGCCTCACGCTCACAGCGGCCACGCACGTGATCCATCTATCCCGATGGTGGAATCCGGCGGTCGAAGAGCAATGTAACGACCGCGTACATCGCCTCGGACAAACACGTCCAATATCTATTCATCTGCCGATGGCGATACACCCCGGCTACCGCGAGAATACGTTCGACTGCCTCCTGCAAAGCCTCATGCAGCGAAAGCGAAAGTTAGCGGAATCGGCCCTCTGGCCGGCAGGCGATTCAGAAACGGATGTCGCCGAGCTACGGCAAATGTTACACGGCGAGAAATCGGATGACGTGCAAAACGCTGTGCGGTCGGCGATCGAACGTCTATTCCTCCGAGACGAGATGCCTCCACCCGTTGAAGAGTCGGATGGCTCCATATTATTGCCCGAAACGTGAGCCCATCCGGCAGCGCTCAAGCATCCGAAATACGTCAAAAAACAAGCATGCGTCTAAAACGCCCGCAAATGGCCCTCCTGACGCCACGAGTGTGCGGATGAGGAAAACATCATCTCGGGCAACGGATGCCCTTTATAGGTCAATCAGACGGGTCGAAATTGAAACAGCGTTCCGAAAATGTGATCTCCATCACCAAAAGGCGCTTCAGTGTGTGACGCCGGTGGCGGCGGAACGCGGTCTGCGCATCATCGTCGGCGGCTCCTACAGCTCGGACGCGCTGGTCGGTGGTCCCAATTTCAAATATGCGCCGGCGACGCCTGCCGTTCTCGACAAGGTGGCGCGGATCAAGGCGATCGCCGACGAGCACGGCGTCGGCATGAAGGCGGCCGGGCTGCAATTCTCGCTCGCTCATCCGGCGGTCGCGGCGGTGATACCCGGCGCGAGCCGTCCGAGCCGAATTGCAGAAGATCGCGCCGCCATGGATGAGATCACTCCGGTGGGGTTTTGGCACCGTCTGCGCGACGCCGGCCTCATCAACCCCGCCGCGCCAACTCCTGCCGCACGATGATCTGCGACGAGGCTCGCCGGCTCAATCCGAGCCAGCCATGCGCGCCATTCGCCGCCGCGACCATTTGGGGACCGAGCCGACCGATCGCACTCTGTCTCAAAGATAGCCGCGGCGGATCAAAAATTGCGTCGCGGCGCCAGCGTGCTACAAATGCGCGTGACACCACTCGGCCAACATCGCCGGACGTGATGCGACGCCAATGACTTGCGCATTCTGGCGCCCGGGGGCAGTATCCTCCCGCCCCAGCCAGAATTCCGCAAATAATTGGAATCGCTAGAAAACCGCCTCAGCTGGGGCGCGTTTCCACATCCGTGTGACACATGGCTGGTACACCACGGAGATTTTCGTGCCCGCCATACCCCATGTCGTGCGTCGCGGAGCGTTCTATTATTGGCGGCGGCGACTGCCATCGGCGCTTGCGGAATCGAGAAATTCTGCGACGCTGATTCTCGGCCTGCGCACCAGCAACCCCGGGAGAGCGCGCTACCTCGCCGGCCAGATTTCCGCGCTCGCCGATCGTTGTTTTTTTCCGGCCGCCATGACCAGTCGCCTCTCGCAGCAGCAAATTCAGAAGGTGTTCCGCATCGTCTTCACGCAGCACCTCGACAAGCTCGAGGCCGTGGCGGCGCGCGAACGCACGGAGAACGATTTCGATCCCGAGAAGAGCCGCCGCAGCGAGCGCGTGATGGGGCACGTCTATCGCCTGCTCGAGACGCGCGGACGCGCCGCCGCCGTCGACGAGCGCTCCGCCGCGCAAATGGCGGCGCAGGGGATGGGGCCGGACGAGATCGCCGAGATCGCCTTCATGCTCGATCTCATGCAGCGCCAAAACGTCGCCGCCGAAAAGCAGGAGCGGCTCGCGACGCTCGTCGAGGAGGTCGGCGGCGAGCCCAATCCGATGAATCTCGCGCTCGCGCAGGAGACGGTCTACCGGGCCTTCGCCGAGGCGAATTTTCAGTCGGAGCGCCGGCATGACGGCGTGCGCGTCGAGATCGAGAAGACCATCGCCGACATTCTGAAGGATCACGCCAAGGCGCCCCGCGACTCGGTCGATCACGCCGAGACGAGGCTCGTCGTTGCGCCCCTCGCCTCATCCCCGATTGTGGTCCCTCGAGAAGCGGCCGCGACGGCCGAAGGCGCCCGAAACGAACATGCGCCGCCGCCTGCCGACCCCGCGCCCACGCCGAGTCCCGCCAAGGCGGCGAGAACGAAGCCGTTGACGCTCGACGAGCATCCATTCGTCGTGCTCGCCGAGGGGGTCATCCAGAAGAATGCGGACGCCAAGGCCTGGGACACGAAATCCCAGCGTCAGGCGCCTCAGATTTCGCGGCTTTTCGCGAGGCTCCTCCTCGAGCAGGGCGTCGTCGAGTTCGAAGACATCCACCAGAAGCACCTGGGCGATCTCGACGACCTCTTCGGCGCTGTCGCCAAGAGCTACGGCCGCAGCCCGCGAGACAATCACCGGACGCTCGATCAGCTTCGCGCGATCGGCGCGGCCAAGCCGCCATCGGAGCGCGGCTTGGTCGCCGGAACGGTCAATCGGCATTTTTCATTTCTGGGCCAGGTCCTCGCCCATATTCGAAGCCGCGGCCACAAGCTCGACCGGGACATCGACATGACGCTGATGCGTCGCAAGTCCACGGAACGCGGGCGCACGAAGCGTGGACTCCTGACCGAAGCCGACGCCGGCGCCATCTTCCGCCTCGCCTTCTTTATCGGCTGCGCCGGTTGGAAAGACGACGAGATATTGATCCCCGGCCCGCACGTCTTCCACCGCGCGCTGTATTTCGCGACGCTCATGCTCCACTACACCGGAGCGCGGCGCGAGGAGATCTGCGGCCTCTCCGTCCGTGACGTGGCCTACGTCGACACGGTGATCGACGGCAAGTTACAACGCCTCCACTATATAAAGATCAGAACGAGCGAAATTCGGCGCATCAAAAATCTGTATTCCGAACGCTCGGTCGTTCTGCACCCGGAGCTCATCCGCCTCGGCTTTCTCGATTATGTCGCGGCCGTGAGAGCACTCGGCTATGAGATGGTCTTCCCCGATCTCAAATCGCCGACATCCTCGTCACCTCTGGGCGATCGGCTCTATGACGAGCTGATCGACGGGCTGCACCAAGCCATTCCCGACGCCAAGGAGCGCAAGAAGGTCATCCATTCGATGCGCAAATCTTTCGGCAATTCATTGAAGCAGAAGGGGATTCATAGCGAGATTCGGAGCGACATCATGGGGCATTCGGGCGCCACCCCGACCGAGGAAATCTACTGCGATGCGATCGCGCTCGCCAACATGCTGCCGAGCATCATGAAGATTCCGATCGTGACGGCGCATCTACAGCCTCACCCGATCCGCCTGCTGCCATGGGTGCAGGACAAGCTGCGGCCGCCATTCTCGCGGAAGCGGAGGGGGACGGATGGCGCGGGTCCGGGACGCAGGCGGGCGAGAAAAACGAAGGGAGAATGAGATCGTTCGGGATCCAGAGCTGACCCTGCGCCTCTACTTTTATGGAATGGCCCGCCCCTCCTTCCGGCGTAGTAGGCTCGCCGGCGATAGAACGGAGGGATTGGTCATGAAGACGAAGGTTTCCGTGCTCGGGATCGACATCGGCAAGAATATTTGCAGTCTCGTTGGCTTCGACGCGGCCGGGACGGTGGTCATGCGGCGGCGGGCGACGCGGGAGACGCTGATCGGCTTGGCAGCGAAGCTGCCGGCCTGTGTCGTCGCGATGGAAGCGTGCTGCGGCGCTCATCATCTGGGGCGGGTCTTCGCGGCTCATGGCCACGAGGTTCGGCTGATGTCGCCCGAATATGTTCGCCCCTATGTGAAAGCGCAGAAGAACGACGATCGCGACGCTGAAGGGATCGCCGAGGCGGCGACGCGGCCGACCATGCGCTTTGTGGAACTGAAAACGCAGGATCAGCTCGACATCCAGACGTTGCATCGGTCTCGCGACCGACTGGTCGGCGAACGGACGGCGCTGATCAACCAACTGCGGGCGATCCTTCTGGAGCGCGGAATCGTCGTTCCCAAGGGTAAACGTCATCTCGCGGATTATCTCGCCGTCATGCTGGACGAAGGGGGCCGACACACTTTGAGCGACCGGATGTACAGGCTCGTCGACGACGCTCGCACGCAATGGCGCGAGCTGGACAAGCGCATCGCCGCCTTCGACGCGGAGTTCACGGCTTTCGCCAAAGAGAACGAGGACGCCCGGCGACTGGCGACAATACCGGGCGTCGGCGCCCTGATCGCTTCGGCCTTGTTGGCGGCGATCGGAAAGGCCGAGACGTTCGAGCATGGTCGCGATCTTGCGGCCTGGCTCGGCCTGGTCCCCCGTCAGGCGACGACGGGGGGCAAGCCGAAACTGCTCGGGATCAGCAAGCGGGGCAACCGATATTTGCGCAGGCAACTCATCCATGGCGCGCGGGCGGCGCTCCCCCATGTCGCCAAACGCGACACGTCGCTCGGGCGGTGGCTGACGACGCTGCTCGCCCGCGTGCATCAGAATGTCGCGGTCGTCGCCTTTGCCAACAAGCTGGCGCGGATCTCCTGGGCGGTGCTGCGGCGTGGAGAAACATTTGCCGACAAGGAGGCGATCCTGGCGGCGTGAGACTGGTCGTTCGGCGCATGTGCTGCTGATCGTCCGACGATGTTTGCGGGTGGTGGATCGAAAGATGGCCTGACTGATAGTCGAACGGCGTTCTGGAAACCTGGTTCAAAAAACGGCGTTCGACGCCGAGACTTTTATGAGGACCGGAACGCGCGTATCTCCATCTTGGCCGGGGGCTCGCCCCGAGGCCGGATACGTTGACGCAGACCCATCAGAAGGCGCTCTCGATAAAACTGCTTGCAGACGGGGCGGGCCATACGTTTTTGGGGAGCGCCGCGAGACCATAATAGCCAAGATTAAGTAAGTAATGTAATATCAATCTGACCTCTGATCGCCTGAAAAAAGCAAGCACTCGGATCTACCGCAACCAAGTCAATTGCAGCACCCCCTGGACTAGCCGTAGAACTTGACTTCACCTCAAAACGTCTTTAGCAACGTGGTAAAATAAAAATGGAAGCAGACCAAAATCATTCGATCATAGGAGACCGGGCTCTTAGCTCAGGCGACGAGGATAGGCTTGGATTTCGTGAGGTTGCTAAGCGGCTCGCTATTTCACTTGTGGACCATGCATCCGAAGACGGTCTTGTTATTGGGATCGAAGGAGCCTGGGGCTCGGGGAAGTCGAGTCTTTTATTCCTGATTGAAGACGAATTTAGAAAGCTTCCAGAGGACCGGCAGCCGACAGTAATAAATTTCCGGCCTTGGTTGATAGGCAATCGGGATGCGTTAATCACGAGCCTGTTCGGCGAACTCGCTAACAAGCTTGATCAAGTCGCCCTAAGCGCGGGCGACGTGCAACCTATATCGGTTACAAAGGCCAAAAAAGCCGCGGAAGCGCTTCGAAGTTTTGTGGGCGTTTTGAGTAAGGCGGGAGCCGCGATCGAAGTCGCTGGCAATGCCTTGGGATTGGCGTCGGTCGAATTGGCTGGTAAGGGCGTCAAGGCAGCAGGAGAATTAGCGAGTGGGAAGCAGGCCCCACCTCCGCTCTCTGACCTCAAAGACAAGCTAGGTAAATCGCTTCGCGAACTCGGCCAGCGGTTCATCATTACCATAGACGACGTAGATCGGCTTGAGCCCGCAGAGGTTATTGAGATATTGCGGCTTGTTCGCTCCGTTATCGACCTCCCTAATATAATCTATTTGCTCTGCTATGATGGCGAAATTCTTGCGCACAGCATCGAGAAAGCAGTCGGCGTAAAGAATGGTCAATCATACCTGCAAAAGATTGTTCAGCTGACCGCGATGGTTCCGAAGCCGGAGCAATTGCAACTGCGCCAATGGTTCTCTGACGAATTACACCTGATCGTTTCAGCAAGTGATGAAGATGAACTCTCAAGGCTAAAGACTGTAATAGACTACGAGGGTGGCCGACAGTTGCAAACACCTCGCTCGGTCGTACGAACTCTCGATTCGATCCGATTTTTTTGGCCGGCGCTTCGTGAGGTAAAAGCCGATCTCGCTGACTTCGTGTGGCTTCAATTTATCAAAGATGGAAATCCAAACCTCTATCGCTGGATCGAGGATTATTGCTCAACTGCCGCCGTGCTCTCATTGGGCATAGCCCGCGTAGAGGAAGCAGAGAAGAAGCAGAAACTCGAAGCTCTACACAATATGGTGCCACCCGGTCATTTTGACGACCTGATATATCGACACAATTTTGCTGAGGCTCTTCCGGGCGTTGAAGCGGACTATTCCGACGATGGGAACTCGTTCAAAATTTTCCAGAAAATAAGTACCCGTGAGCGTGACGATAATATACAAAAGAGGCGGCTAGCAAGCCCAGATCACTACAAGCTTTACTTTGCTCTGATTGGGCCGTCACATGCGCTTGCCCTAGACGACGTTACATCAATGTGGTCAGCTGCTGAACACAGCGCTGAAAAAGCAGGAGATGAGCTGCTAAGACTTCACAACAAACATGCAGCTGGCTCCCTAACCAAGGCTGACCTTTTGCTAGACCGTATAAGTGGTAGCGCATATAAAATATTATCATCTCAGCAATGCGAAAATATGCTAATAGCACTATCACAGATTATGGATACGATGTATCGAAGCAACCCTTTCGATCTGTTTTGGGTCGGGTCGATATGGGATCGGGCACAGCAGCCGATTCCATTTCTTCTCCTCCGCCTTGAGCCTGATCATCGTGGTACTGTGATTGAAGCGATGTTTAGAGAAGGACTGGCGATCGGTTGGCTAACATCATTGCTTCGGCGCGAGACGTTTTCTCAAGGTCGAATAGACGAGAGACAGCGGCGTCCTGACGGGGAGTGGCTATTTACGAATGAAGAACTGGATTTGATAACCAAAATAATGCTAAATCGCTATCGGATGATGTCTATCTTGGACGTGTTTGCCTCGCCTCACCCAATAAGCCTGCTTTTCGCTTGGCGCCAAGGGGGTGATGAAATAGGGCCACGTCGGCTCCTCGAAAGCAATATTATATCTGATGAGGGTTTTATCGAGACACTTGAACACATGATGACTATCATTGACAGCAGCGATCTAGGCAGGTTCAAAGTTCTAAAAAAAGGCAACATTTCTCCATTTATGGATTTTGATACGGCTAAACGAAGACTTTTCGCTCTTGAACAGCAAAATGGACTTGGAGAGCGCGCAAAACTGCTGGCAGCAGCACTCGACGATGGAGATAACTATTAGGGAAGTCTTGTTTAAACCTTACACGCCGAAAGCTCCAGGACGATTGACCTTTTGGCCCTCGGTTCGTTGCGGACGCGGGTTCGAATCAACGCCCCTCCCGGGCGGCGCCTCACGGAAATTCGACCCGCGCCACCAGCCTCGCTTTCCCCTCCCCCGAGATACGCCGCCATTGCGAACAAAACAAGAATCATGATTCACTCCACTGGCTGTAGATTTCCGTCGAGATTTGACCCGGGATTTCCATTGAGAAGTGACCCGGGTTGAAGATGGCTTGCGGCTCAGTCGGTCGTCAAGTTTTGGTCTTTTCCTTTGCAGGTTTGTCCGCCTTCGCCGAGCTGTCCTTGAACCGGAAGCTGTCGTTTCCAGTTTCGAGGATATGGCAGCGGTGAGTGAGGCGATCGAGCAGAGCCGTCGTCATCTTGGCGTCCCCGAAGACGGCGGCCCATTCGCCGAAGCTCAGATTCGTCGTGATGATGACGCTGGTTCGCTCGTAGAGCTTGCTCAGCAGATGGAACAGCAACGCCCCGCCGGAGCCGCTGAACGGCAGGTAGCCGAGCTCATCGAGGATGACGAGATCGGAATGAACGAGCCGCGCCGCGACTTGGCCCGACTTGCCTTGGTGCTTTTCGGCTTCGAGCGCGTTTACGAGCTCGACGGTGGAGAAGAACCGCACACGCTTTCTGTGATGCTCGATCGCCTGGACGCCGATCGCTGTCGCCAGATGCGTCTTGCCCGTGCCAGGTCCCCCGACCAGGACGGCGTTATGCGCATCCTCGAGGAACTCGCAGCGATGAAGCTGGCGCGCGAGCGCCTCGTTGACCTCACTGCTGGCGAAGTCGAAGCCGGCGAGATCGCGATAGTTCGGGAACCGCGCGGACTTGAGCTGGTAGGCGATCGATCTCACCTCCCGGTCGGCGGTTTCCGCCTTCAAGAGTTGCGACAGGATCGGCAGCGCGGCCTCGAAGGCCGGGGAGCCTTGCTCGGTCAGCTCGCTGACGGCTTGCGCCATGCCGTGCATTTTGAGACTGCGCAGCATGATGACGATGGCGCCGGCGGCGGGATTATGACGCATGGCGCGCCTCCCGACCCTTGCGCAGCGCGTCGTAACGCTCGACATTGGCCTGCGGCTCGGTGGTGAGCGTCAGCGCGTTGGGCGGTTTCACGGGCGGCGCGTCGACCGGCTTGCCGTCCACCAAGCGATGCAACAGGTTCAAGATGTGCGTCTTGGTCGGCGCGCCGGCCTCCAGCGCCAATTGGACGGCGGTCAGCACGGCCTGCTCGTCGTGCTGTAGGACCAGAGCCAAAATCTCGACCATCTCACGGTCGCCTCCCGGCTTCTCGAGCATGCGCTGTTGCAGCGTCCGTAAGGCGACCGGCAGTTCCGCGAAGGGCGCGCCATTGCGCAGCGCGCCCGGCTTGCGCTGGATGACGGAGAGATAATGCCGCCAGTCGTAGACCGTCACGCTCTTGTCGTCATGCGACCGGGCGAAGACGCGGGCGTGCTCGCACACGATCTGCCCCTCGGCGGCGACGACGACGCGCTCAGGGTAGACCCGCACGCTGACGGGGCGATTGGCGAATGAAGCCGGCACGCTGTAGCGATTGCGGTCCAGATGGATCAGGCACGTCGGCGTGACCCGCTTGGTGTGTTCGACGAAGCCGTCGAATGGCCGCGGAGGCTGCATCAGTTGCGGAACCTCCTCGCGCCAAGCCTCCGCGATCGTCCCCGGCTGCGCGCTGTGCGGAATCTCGGCCCACAGCTCGCGGCATCGCGCCTCCAGCCAGTCGTTGAGCGCCGCCAGCGACGGAAAGCTCGGGATTGGCTGCCAGAGGCGATGACGAGCATCCTGAACGTTCTTCTCGATTTGCCCCTTTTCCCAGCCGGAGGCCGGATTGCAGAATGCGGCCTCGAACAGGAAGTGGCTGACCATCGCGGCGAAGCGGGCGTTGACCTGGCGTTCTTTGCCACGCCCGATCTTGTCGATCGCGGTGCGCATGTTGTCGTAGACGCCTCGCCGGGGCACGCCGCCCAGCACGCGGAAGGCGTGGTTGTGGGCGTCGAAGAGCATCTCATGCGTCTGCTGCGGGTAGGCGCGAAGGAAGAACGCACGGCTGTAGGAGAGCTTGAACTGGGCGACCTGCAACTTCGTCCGCTCGCCCGCGATGATCGCCCAATCCTCCGACCAGTCGAACTGGAACGCCTCGCCGGGCAGAAACGTCAGCGGCACGAACGCGCCGCGCCCGCAGGTCTGCTGCTCCCGATGCCGCGCCGCCTTCCACTCGCGCGCGAACGCCGCCACGCGATTGTAGGAGCCGTCGTAGCCGAGGGCGACCAGATCCGCGTGCAACTGCTTGACCGTCCGCTTCTGCTTGCGCGATTTTGCGGCCTCCTGACGCAGCATGTGCGCCAGCTTGTCGGCGAACGGATCGAGCCGGCTCGGTCGATCGGGCGTGGCGAACCCCGGCTCCACGCTGTCCGAGCGCAGGTATTTGCGCACCGTATTGCGCGACAGCCCCGTGCGTCGCGCAATCTCCCGGATCGAAAACTCCTGCCGATATCGCCAGCGTCGGATGACGCTCAATAACTCCATGTCGATCACTCCAAGGTCCCCCACGACGGTCGAGGGGGAAAGGTTCGAACATGGGTCAGTTCTCGGTGGAAAAACTCGTGCTGCCTGGGTCAGCTCTCAGTGGAAATCAACAGCCAGCCTCGCCCTTCAGCGCGTCCAGCGCCGGATCGCCGCCATAAACGGGGCTTTCTCCCGTCGTGAGGAAGGTTTCCCACATCAGCCCTTGCGGATCGGCGATCCAGGATTTTTCCGATTTCGCATAGCAACAGGTGGTCGCGCCCTCTTCATAGACGCGTCCGCCGGCCTGCTTCAGGCGGCCATAAACGTCTTGCAGCTCATCCGTGGTTTCGACCTGAATGCCGAGATGCTCCAATCCGAGGCTCGACCCACCTCGCGCGGAAATGGCGAAATTCACGCGCGGATCGTCGAGCATCCATTTGGCGTAATCGGGCTTCTCGACTGTCGGCGCGGAGCCGAACAGCGTGCTGTAGAAATGGATGGATCGCGGCAGGTCCTCGACGGACACATGCAGATGCAGGCGCTTCATGGAACCCTCTCGGTCTGGCAGGTCGTATCGGCTTCGGTGACGCAGCAAGCGGCGGCGTCGCCCTTGCAGCAATTCTCCGTCAGATAGGCGAGCAGCGCGTTCATGACGGGATAGGCGGCCGAATAGATCAAGGAGCGGCCGTCTCGGCGGAAGGTCACGAGGTCGGCGTGCTTGAGCTGATTGAGGTGGAAAGACAGCGTGGTCGAAGGAAGCCCCAGCCGCTCGCTGATTTTTCCCGCAGGCAGCCCCTCGGGGCCGGCCTGCATCAGTAGCCGGAAGATATCGAGGCTGGATTCGTGCGCGAGCGCGACGAGGGCCGTGATGGCGGATATCTTTTCCATAATTCGAATATATTTGAACTATGGTGGGTGTCAAGGCCGAGCGGCCGCGGAATGGGTGCGACGAATTCGAGGCTCGGGAAACCTGCTACCGCGGCTCGTCATGCGGCGTTATTCACCGCCAGCTCCGTCGCCCCGTCCATTGTCGCAATATCGGCGAGACGGCTCTTCGGCGCCGCCCGGTCCAGCGTTTCGAACGGCAGATTGACGAAGGCGGTCAGCCGCGCGCCGAGGCGGCGATAGGCTTCCATGAAGGCGGCGCGCCTCTACGCTTCGTCGCCCCTCACTATCGCCGGGTCGGCGACGCCCCAATGCGCCAGCAGCGCGTTGCGCGGCCAGGGGCCGCAGCAGGGCTGCTCGCATATGTCGTCGCAGACGGTGATGACGAAATCCATGCGCGGCGCGTCGGGCCTCGACCTCAGAGCAGCTTCGATTTCGCGAAAGCGTCTCGGCCGACCTTGTCGGCGGAGAGCCGGAAGCCGGCGAGCATTTGCTCCATCATCGCTTTGACCGCCGCCGGAGCCCGCTCCGGCTGGCCGGCGTCGAAAGGCGGCTCCGGCGCATATTGCGCGATGAGCTGCACGCCCTCGGCGTAAGTGCGGTCGCGCAATTCGCCGACCAGAGCCAGGGCGAAATCGAGGCCCGCCGTCACGCCCTCCGCGGTGATGCGATTGCGATCACGCACGAAACGGCCGGGCGTCGGCGTCGCGCCGAAGATCGGCAGCAGCGGCTTCGTCGACCAGTGCGACGTCGCGCGATAGCCGTCGAGCAAGCCAGCGGCGCCGAGCAGAAGCGAGCCCGTGCAGACCGATGTGACATATTTCGCGCGCGCGCCGCGGCTTTTGATGAAGCGCAACGTCGCCTCGTCCTGCATGGCGGCGAGCGTGCCGGAGGCGCCGCCGGGCACGCAGAGAATATCGAGATCGACCGGCGCATCGACGAAGCTCGCATCCGGCGTAATCGTCAATCCCGTATCGCTGACGACCGGCGTCTTGCTCTTTGCGATCACGAAAGCCGTCGCGCCCATCAGCCCGGTGAGCATGTAATGCGGGCCGATCATGTCGAGCGCGGTGAACTCGGGATAGATCAGAAAGCCGATCTTCTCATTGCCGGACCACGAGGCCGGCATGTTCGACATATCGTGATCGGCCGTGACCTTCTGAGCCGCGCGCGCATCGAGCGCGCCGCCAGCGACGAGCGCGGTGAATGCGGCCAAGGCTTCGCCGAAACGGCGGCGATCGAGCGTGTCCAATGGACCCTCCTACATTTTGACGGAAACGGTGGCGAAGAATGTGCGTCCCTCCCCCGGCGCGACGCGCCCGGAGAGATAGGGATATTGGATGTAATAGCGCCGATCGCCGAGATTTTTGGCGGCGATCGAGAAGATGAAATTCTCGTGCTTGTAAGCGAGATCGGCGTCGAATGTGATGTAGCCCGGCGTCGTCCATGTGCGGCCGAGCTCGACGCGCGAGGATGAGGCGGCGTAGAAGCCGGCGCCGAAGGACCAGCCCTGCAGCTCGCCATCGAAGGCGTAA
This sequence comes from Methylosinus sp. PW1, assembly GCF_000745215.1. Classification (NCBI taxonomy): domain Bacteria; kingdom Pseudomonadati; phylum Pseudomonadota; class Alphaproteobacteria; order Hyphomicrobiales; family Methylocystaceae; genus Methylosinus; species Methylosinus sp. PW1. The sequence continues at coordinate 690,085 of NZ_JQNK01000008.1, read as the reverse complement.
TGGCCCCAGAAACGGCCGGAGTCGCTGGGCGTCCCGACGAGGCGCGCGTTCATATATTGCGTGTTCTCATCGCTGGTGACCTTGGCGTCGATATGGGCGTAGCTGCCGAGGAAAGAGAGATTTGGCGTCGGCTGCCAGACGAGGTCGGCCTCGAATCCATGCGAGTTCTGCTCGCCGGTCTGCCTCTGAGTGAGGGAGCCGGACACGGCTGTCGGAACATTGGTGCGCGTGAGATCGAAATAAGCCAGCGTGCCCGAGAGGCCGAACGGACCGTCGAGCTTCACGCCGCCTTCGAGCTGTCGCGATCCTTCGGGTTTGGGCGGCGCATTATTGGCGCCCGCGAAATAGCTGACCCCGCGCAAGCCTTCAGAATAGCTCCCATAGACGGAGAGCCAGTCGGTCACATCATAGGTCGCGCCGACGCGCGGCAGCACGCGCGTCGCGCTCGCGTCATAGTGGGTCGGCGGCGTGACCGCATTTTCAGTGAAGTGGATATCGACCGTGGCGACGCGCAGAGCGCCGAGGAAATGCAAGCGATCGAAGATCGTCGACTGCAATTGGACGCTCGCTCCGGCGTTCTGATAGCTATTGGCGATCTTCGTGAACACCACCGTGTCCGCCGCTCCTTCGACCGGCAACCGAAAGGCCGGAAAATAGGGCGCGCGAAAGTCGATCAGCTGCGGGAATCCGAAGAAGGGATCGGCGCCTGTCGCATTATTGCCCGCCATGATTCCGTGATCGACGACGCGATTGAAATCGCCGCCCACGAGCAGACGATTGCGGGTCGGGCCATAGTCGAATTTCGCGACGAAATTGGAGCTGATCGAGAATTCGGTCAGCTTCTGATCGAGAATGTCGTTCGCCACATAGAATTGCGATGGGCCGCCATAGACGCCGTAGGGACCAAAGTCGTACGTGGTCGGCTCATTGCCGAAGAGGAGCTGCGACGGCTCGTGAATTTTCGTGACCGAGTAGCGCGCCGTGGTGAAAGTGGAGAATGTATCGTCGAAGGCGTGATCGAAGCGCGCCGTCACCGACTGCGATTCCGTGGAGGTGACGGGAAGGCCAGGGTTGGCGAGGAAGGCCGTGCGGCGAATGGAATAGAATGAGCGATCGACAGAGCCGACCGCCGGCAAGCCGGGATAATCCTGCTGCTCGCGCCGCGCGATATGGCCTTGCAGCGTGAGCGAGGTTCCCGCGTTATTGGTGATGGTCAGCGTCGGATCGAGCGTGTAGCTCTGGCGGCGGATCGTGTCGACAATCGATTGCGATGTCTCGAACTGGCCGGCGAAGCGGAACAGCAGCGTCTTCGATTCATTGAGCGGCTGATTGATGTCGAGATAAGGACTGCCGAAGCGATAGCCGCCGGCGCGCACGCCCACTTCCGCGAACCGATCCGGTGTGGGGAGCTTCGACACGATGTTGACCACGCCTCCGATCGGGCTCGACCCGCCTTGGAACAATATATTGGCGGGACCCTTCAAAACCTCGACCCGCTCGACATTGACGAGCAGATCGCGCTCGCCGAGCGAGCCATAATTCGGCAATCCGTCGATGTAGCGCTCCGCGTCCATTCCGCGCAGCTTGACGCCGAGCCCGCCGGGAAAGCGCGGATCGAGCGGCGTGAGGCCGGAGATGTTGTGGAAGAGCTCGGACTGCGAGATGGCGTTTTGATCGTCGATCAGCTTGCGCGGGACGACGACAACGGAAAGCGGCAGCTCCTTCAGCGGCGTGGCCATGCGCGCGATGCGCGCGGTCAGCGCCTGATAGCCGCGCACCGGTCCCGCGGTGGTGTGCTCGACATCCGTGGCGGTCTTTGCGGCGGCAGGGCGGCGCTCATCCGCAGCGATGGAGATGGGCGGCAGCGCCTCTTGCGCGGCGGCGCCGGGCAGGCCGGCCACGACGAGGGCGAGCGCGCTGACCGATCGCAGGGAAAAACGACGATTCATTTGTGGCCTCCTTATCGCCGCTCTCTCGACGGCGTGGATGTCGTAGCGTCCGACAGGGGAGCGAGGCCCGCCAGCCTCCAACCCTCTGAGCAGCGCTCTAAGGGCGCCACTTAACCCGAATGTAACGTGAGCGCCGCCTCCATGGCTTTTCGTGGACTGTGGCGCCGACGCAACAGTCACGTTCACGTCCGCTTGCCACCGCCGCAATTGGCCGTGATAATCATTGCTCCCGATTGACGCGAGGCGGCGCCGGAAGATGCGGGTTCTGATGGTGGAGGACGAGCCGGAGATGGCGAAGCTCGTCGCGGGGAAGCTCGCGCGATCGGGCTTCGTCGCCGATCGCGTCGGCTCGCTGGACGAGACGATGGAGGCGCTGCGGCAGCACAAATATTCGCTGGTGCTGCTCGACCGTCGTCTTCCGGACGGCGACGCGATCTCCATATTGCCGGAGATTCGTCGCGCGCAGCCATCGATCCGCATCGTGATGCTGACCGCGCGCAACGCCGTCGAGGATCGGATCGAAGGGCTCGACGCCGGCGCCGATGATTATGTGACCAAGCCCTTCGACGCCAATGAGCTGATCGCACGCGTGCGCGCCTGCCTGCGGCGGCCGGGCGGCGAGGCGACGCCGCCGATCGCGATCGGCAAGATCGTCTTTCATCCCGATACGCGCGACATCAGCGTCGATGGCGCGCTGGTTCTGTTTCATAAGCGCGAGCGCGCTCTGCTGGACACTCTGCTGCTCAACACCGGGCGCGCCGTGCTGCGCGATCGGCTGCTCGCGGAAATCTACGGTTTTGCGGACGATGTGCAAGCAACCGCGCTCAGCATGCTGGTTTCGCGCCTGCGACGCCGGCTGCTCGATCTCGACGCGGGCGTCGAGATCCACACGGCGCGCGACGTCGGCTATCTGCTGACGGAGCGCAAAAAGAAATGAGAAGCCCCTCGCTGCTCACGCGCTTCGTCATCGGCATCACCGCGATCGAGCTGCTCACCTATTTTCTCATCTGGCCGGTCACGGCGATCCTCGCCACTTATATGGGGCTCGCAGTGACCGACTCCGTCAATTATTGGGCGGAGTTTCGGGCCATCGAGGTGGTCGACGCGGCGCTGGTGAAAGACGCGGACGGCTCCGCCCATATAGAGGCGACGCCAGCGCTGCGCGCCTATCAGGCTCGCAATCCCAATTTCCGTTTCGCGATCATCGACAGCCGCAACGGCGCCGCGCTCGCCGGCTCATCGGAGGCGCTCGCGCGCGTTTTGCCGAGCGGCGGCGGAATCATCGCCATCCGCAATTATTTCCGGCTTCCGAATGATCCCGACCCCGACGCGCGCGGCGTCTTACGGGAGGCCAAGCCGCCCTATCGGGTGGCGATCTATGGCTACACGCTGCATTGGGACGATCTCGGCGCCGTGATGCGCATGCTGGCGGATAGGACGCAGATCATTCCTTTCCTGCCCTTCGTCGTGTCGGCCATTCTCATCTCCTGGCTGGTGACGCGCTTCGGGCTCACGCCGCTCTACAAAGCGAAGGAGCAGCTCGCGGGCATCGATTTCAAATCGGTCGATCAGCGCATAGACGGCTCCAAGGCGCCCAAGGAGATCGCGCCGTTTCTCGGCGCGCTCAACGCCGCTCTGGCGCGGCTCGAGGACGGCGCCAAGCAGCAGCGGCGCTTCACGGCCAACGCCGCGCATGAGCTGCTCACGCCGATCGCGATTCTGCGCGCGCGTCTCGATGCGCCGAGCGAGCCGGGCTTTCTCGGCGATCTCGCCCGCGACATTCGGCGCATGCAGTCCATCGTCGAGCAATTGCTGGTTCTCGCCCGTGGGGCGGAGCGTGGAGATCTCCTCGCCGAGGACATAGATCTCGGCGCGCTCGCCCGCCATATGATCGCCGATTATCTGCCATTGATCGTCGACAATGGGCGGGCGATCGCCTTCGATCCCCCGGCGACGCCGGTGATCGTGCGCGCCAATCGGCAAGCGCTCGAATGCATGCTGTCCAATCTCATCAATAACGCCCTGCGCGCGGAACCCGTCGGCGGAACCATCGAGCTTCGCGTGCGCGCCGGCGCCAGCCTGGAGGTCGCCGACCATGGCGAAGGGGTCGCGGCGAGCGAGCGGGAACTGGTCTTCGAGCCCTTCTGGCGCAGGACCGAGACGACGCGCGGAGCCGGCCTCGGCCTCTCCATCGTCAAGGAGCTCTCGGAAAAGCAAGGCGGCAGCGTCTTTGTCATCGAGACGCCGGGCGGCGGCGCGACATTCGGCCTCGCGCTGCCGGATCGCGGAGCGTCATGACGCGAAATGCGCGGTTGCGAAAGTCCGCTGACGAACATCACGAGGATGCGGCGACATGCGCTCGCGCGCGGCGGCGTCGATAATCGGCGACCGCACGCGCGATCGGATGCCGTCCGAATGCGAGTTCGGCGATCGGCGCCACGAAGATCGCGGGAGCGGCGCCGCCGCCGACCTCGATTTGGCACATGAGGCCGAAGGCGTCGCCGGCGTCGAAAACATTGGTCACCGTGCATCGCCGGTCCGAGCCGCGACGCCGCGCGGCCGCGATCGACAGAGCCAGCGATCGTCCTCGCGGATGCGCCATGAGAGGCAAGCAGGGTCGAAGCGCATCGATCAGGCCGCGAGCATCGGCGGCGCGCGCCGGGTCGACGTCGTTAGAATCCATATCTCGAGCAATATTGGTCATGTCGAAATCTGCTTGCATGAATGTCGCTATGGACGTTTCGGTGAATGCGACGACGCTTCCGGCAGTTGGACGCGGCGCTCGACGAGCAATCTCTCATCGTTCTCCGAGACGAGCTTCCTCGCCGCCGGAGCTTGCGCCCTGCTCTACCGCCTCGCACGCCAATGAACAAGGAATATATAATAAAAATAACTTCAGACAAGCAAAATACATAACGACGCCATCTATAATTTCTATGCGTATAGAAGCGATACGCTCACAATGCATACAACAGAATAGGTAATATTGCTCGTCTGTGTGGCTATTTCCCCGCGGCCTGCGTCTTCCACGGATCGGCGAAGCGCGGCGAGGTGAGCAGCGTCTCGTCGGTCAACGCCTTCAGAAACGCCAGCAGATCGGCCTTCTCCTGCGGCGTCAGATCGACCTTCACGATCAGCGGGCTCTTCAACGGACTGGCCGCGCCGTCGCCGGCGTTTGGGCCGCTCGCGATCTTCCGCCCGCCGCGCGCATAGATATCGATGACCTCCTCGAGCGTCGCGACCGTTCCGTCATGCATATAGGGGCCTGTCACCGCTATGTTGCGCAGTCCCGGCGCGCGGAACTTGCCCATATCGTCCGGATCTTGCGTAATGTCGTAGAGGCCGTGATTGGGCTCTGGATAGGCGCCCTTTCCGTTGATGTCGTAGAGCCCGGTGTTGTGGAACGGCGTCTCCGCCTCGCGCGTCTTGGCGTGCACGAATTGATCGTCGAGATTGACGCTGCCATGGCAGTGATGACATTCCGCCTTCTCGCCGAAATAGAGATCATGCCCACGCTGCTCCGCCTCGGTCAGCTTGATCTTGCCTTGCAGATATTGATCATAACGGCTGTCGAAGGAAACAACGCCGCGCTGGAAAGCCGAGATCGCCTTGATGATCGTCTCGAAGGAGATCTGCTCGGCCGGCTTCTTCTCCGGAAAAGCGGCGGCGAACCATTTCTTATAGTCCACGTCATTACGGAAGCGCGCGACGATCTCCGCCTTATTGGCGTCATTGACGCCCATCTCGATCGGCCGCTCGCCATAGAGCGGATTTTCCATCTGGCGCTCGAGCGTCACCAGCGCCGGATTGGCCCAGGTGAGCGTCGCATGCCAGCCGGAATTGACGATCGACGGCGCATTGCGCGGCGTCTTCTCGCCCGTGGAGCCGACGCTGACGACGCGCCCGTCGGTGAAGGCGCGCTCCTGCAAATGACAGGAGGAGCAGGAGACGGTCGCATTGCCGGAAACGCGCTTGTCGAAGAACAAGCGCCGCCCGAGCTGAAACTTCTCCTCCGACATGGGATTGTCGGCAGGCACGCGCGGCGGCGGAACATATTTGGGAAGCTCCCATTTCCATTCCGTCGGCTCTGCCGTCGCGGCGCAAGCCGTCGCGACGGTGAGCGTCAATCCGAAGAGCGCCGCCCGCCTCATTGCTTGGCGCCCACGACTTTCGCCGGCGTCGTCGCGCCGGCCTTGAAAATCGGCGAGACGCCGGGCTTGGTCTGCTTGCCGGCGTCGCCGGCGCCCGCCGCGCTGTCGCCGAGATTGAGGCCGAGCGCGGCGAAAATGGCAGAACATTCGGGATCGTCGAGCGCGCTCATGCAGCCGACCGCCCCACCCTTGTCGGCGGCGATGTCGGAGCTTTCGAGCAGACGACTCAAATCGAGCTCGACGCGCTGCGTCCTGGGATCGAAGCGATCGAGCGCCGCAGTGAAGCGGTTCTCATGCGCGCAAGCGACGATCTCGCCGGTCGCCGGATTGCCCTTGCAGGCGGTGGAGCCGATATGCACCATCCACGTCCGCGCCTTGGAGCCGTCGGCCTTGACGACAGGCGTCGCCGGATCGAACTCGAAAGTCACGAAGCGGCGGCCGGCCTGCCAGTTCCACGCCATGCCGACCACATCGAGCGGCGCGGGCGCGGTCTCGACATTGGAATGATTGATCGAAACGGGCTTGCCGTCGATGATCGTCTCCACTGGGGCGCCGACCGAGAATTCGAGGCCCACATAGGCGCCCGCCGGCGCTTTGCCGACGATCGTCGTGTTCTTGGCCGGATTGCCCGGCGTGCACGGATTATTGCCGCCGCGCGCATCTTTGAAATCGAGCAGAGCGACGTCGCCATATTGCCATTCGCTCTGCTCCAGCGCCACCGGCGTGCGCTTGCCCTTGGCGTCGATCAGCTTGAAGCCATACACGTAGAGGCGCGCTTCATGGAGCTTGGCGGACAGATGGCCCGTCCCCAGATTGGCGAGCGGCGCGCCGCAGCCGACCTCCTTGCCGTCGTCCATCAGCACGAAGGAGATGGACACCGGCTTCGTCTCGCTGGAGGCGGCGAGAACCGGCCCGGAAACGCCGCAAAAATAGCCGGCCCCCATGGCCGCAAATCCGAGGTTTCGTAAAATCCGCATCTCGACTTCCTCCGCTTTTCGGCCGGGCGTCCCGCCCGCCGCAAAAATTCTCGAGGGCCTCGCCTGTTTCATAGGACGCGCGAGGACGCGAAAAAGGAACGTCGAGACGAAAGATTTTTTGCGGCGAGCGCCAAATCTTCCGTCCCGCGACGCACGCCGATCAGAATTCCACGCGCAGCGAGCCCACGAAGGTACGCGGCGTCCCGGTCTGGATCGTCGTCCTGTTGCTCGATGTCGGATAATAGATCGTATCGGTGATGTTCCTGCAGTTGAGCTGCGCTGTGACCGTCAAGTCTTCGATCTTGGTCGTATAAGCGATCATGCCGTTGAGCAGCGCATAGCCTGGCAGGATGAAGCTGTTGGCGTTGTCGCCGAGCGAGCTTTCGACGACGGTGACGCCGCCGTAGTTGCGCGGGCTCGCGAGCAGCTTCGCGCCGGCGACAGCGAGCTGCGTCGTGCTGAGCGTCAGCGGATTAAAAGCTTCGCCATGCCGAAAAGGTCCCATGATCGGCGAACGGCCGTCAAAAGCCGCGCAACGAGGATCGCTTCGGAGAACATCGTCTCCATCGAGCTGGCGGGGGCGCGGCCGAATTTCGGCCGCATCGGCGGTCTAGCTGGAGGTCGGCGCGTTCTTGACAGGTCCGGCGCGGGCGGCGCATCTGTCGCCCGCTTCCGGCGCGCCCGGACCGTTCCACAGGCCGAGACACCGGAATTCATGCTCGCGACGCGCGCCCCCGCCAAGATCAATCTGACGCTTCACATTCTCGGCCGCCGCGCCGACGGCTATCACGAGCTCGAGAGCCTCGTGGCCTTCTCCGGCGGCGGCGACGGCCTGCGTCTCGAGCCCGGCGAAGCGCTGTCGTTGACCGTTGACGGCCCCACCGCCGCCGCCGCGGGCTCGGACGCCGATAATCTGGTCCTGCGCGCCGCCCAGCGTCTCGCCGAGCGCGTCCCCGGCCTGCGTCTGGGCGCCTTTCATCTCACCAAATATCTGCCGGTCGCGGCCGGCATAGGCGGCGGCTCCTCCGACGCCGCGGCGGCGCTGCGCCTGCTCGCCCGCGCCAATGGCCTTTCCGCCGACGATCCGCGCCTGCTGGAGGCCGCCCGCGCCACCGGCTCCGACGTGCCCGTCTGCCTTTGCCCTCGCGCCCGCTACATGCTCGGCCGCGGCGAGACCATCGGCGCGCCGCTCGGCCTGCCGCCGCTGCCCGCTTTGCTCATCAATCCCGGCGCGCCGGTTGAGACGCGCGGCGTCTTCGCCCGCCTCGGCCTCGCCCCGGGCGAAACGACCGGCGCGGCTCCGCATCCCGAGATCGCGGCGGCGCTCGGCGCGGAGGGGATAGCGGCCGCGCTGCGCCGCGGCCGCAACGACATGGAGGACGCCGCCTGCGTCGAGGCGCCGGTCATCGTCGATGCGCTCGCCGTGCTGTCTGCCGCCAAAGGCTGCCGGCTCGCGCGAATGTCCGGCTCCGGCGCGACCTGCTTCGCGCTTTTCTCCACCCGTCAGGCGGCCGCCCGCGCCGCGGCGGTGATCCGCCGCCAGCATGCGGACTGGTGGGTGAAAACGGCGGTGCTGAGATGAGCCGCCCGCCCGCCGGCAACGACCGCGGCCGCCGCCCGCCGCCACCGCGCCATGCTCCCAAGGAGGAGACGCCCTTCCGCCGGCCGGGGGCGGATGTCGTCGTGCTCTATGGCGCCCATGCGGTGCGCGAGGCGCTCGTCGCCGGACGGCGCAAATTGCTGGCGCTCTATGCGACGGAGAACGCCGCCGAGCGCATCGCGCCGCTCGCCGCCGCCGCCGGCCTCACGCCGAAGATCGTGGACCCGCGCGCGCTGTCGCAGCGGCTCGGCGAGGAGAGCGTCCATCAAGGGCTGATGCTGGAGGCGCGCCCGCTGCCGGAGGCGGAGATCGCCGACATAGAGCCAAAGAGCGGCCTCGTCCTCGTGCTCGATCAAGTGACCGACCCGCATAATGTCGGCGCGATTCTGCGCACGGCGGCGGCCTTCGCCGTCGATGCGCTGATCGTGACCGAGCGCCACAGCCCGGATTTCACCGGCGTGCTCGCCAAGGCCGCCTCGGGCGCCCTCGAGCATGTGACGATCGTCTCCGTCGTCAATCTCGCCCGCGCGCTCGAACAATTGGCGGAGCGCGATTTTCTGATCGTCGGCCTCGATTCGGAAGGTCCGCAGCCGCTGGAGGCGAGCCCGCTGCGCAAGCCGCTGGCGCTGGTGCTGGGCGCGGAAGGCAAGGGCCTGCGCCGTCTGACGCGCGAGCGCTGCGATATACTCGCGCGGCTCGACATGCCGGGGCGGATCAAGAGCCTCAATGTCTCCAACGCCTGCGCAGCCGCTCTGATGGCGCTGCGCCTTCGCCTCGGCTGAGGCGAAACGCCTGCGCTTGCCGCGCGGCCTGCCGGTTCGATGTAAGGGCCGGACCGAATTCGCGAAGGAGGAGACACCATGCGCAAGCTCGCGCTCTTTTCGACGAGCCTCTTTCTGATCCTCGGCGGCGCGGCCATCGCCGAGCAGCAGATGACGCAGCGCGGCCGCACCTCCGGCCCCGCCGTCGGACAAAATGTGACGCCGAGCACGGTGACGCAGAAATCCGTGGAAGGACGCTCGAGCTTCATAGACGAGAACGAAGGCTTCGCCCTGGATGCGAGCGCCCTCGCCGCCGGCGCGCCGGGCGTCGAAGGCAAGCCGGGCGCGCAGAGCGGCCCTGCCCCGCGCGGCCGCGGCGCGACCTCCAAATTCGTGTATTAGCCGCCACGCGCCACGGCGCTGGCGGCTTCGGCGAGCCACTGCACGAAACGCTTCGCCGTCGGATAGCTCTCCGATTGCGGATCGATGAAGGCGACATGGCGCGGACCGGGCGCGACGATTTGCGGGAAAGGCGCCGCGAGCGGTCCATCCGTCGCTTGTCCCGCTGTCAGCTCGATCGGCCCGACAGCGACGCCCTGCCCGTTGAGAACCGCCATCAGCGCCGTGTGAAAATGGCCGAAACGACGCACGCGCCATTTTTGCAGGGGCGGCAGGCGCGCAGCCTCGAGCCATCGCTCGGTCTCGCCCGGCCGCGTGTCGCTGACGGCGAATGTCTCGCCGAGGAGAGCGGCGACGCCCTGCGCGGCGAGCGTCTCCGCTCGGCGACGGGTCGTCAGCAGAGTGAGCGTCTCTTGCATTACGGAAGAGGACTCCCAATTGCCGATCTGCTCGGAGCCGCGCATGATCGCGACATCGAAAAACGCGAGAGCGGGATCTTCTCCAGTCTGACGCGTCTGCACATGCACATCGATATCGGGATGCAGCGCGTAGAATTGCTCGAGCCGCGGCACCAGCCAATGCATCGCGAAAGTCGCATGGGCGAAGACTTTGAGACGCCTGCGCGCCGTCGCGACGCGTCCCATGGCCGCATCCATGCGCTCGAAGCCATCGGTGATGACGGCGACGAATTCGCGCGTTTCGTCGAGCGGCCGCAAACGTCCGCGATCACGCTCGAACAATGCGCGCCCGAGCCATTCCTCGAGCGCGGCGATCTGCCGGCTCACCGCGCCATGCGTGACGCCGAGTTCTCTGGCGGCGTTGGAGACGCCGTCGAGCCGCACCACGGCCTCGAGCGTCTGCAGCATTTTCAGCGGTAGCGGCTTGCGCGCCATCTCGTGTCACCCACTGTCTCATTGGCCGTATCATGCGATGAACATCCTGCGGATGTGACGCTTTTGTGAAGCATATCGGCTCCGCTCACAGGCTCTGTGAGATTTATTCGTTTCGAGATGACATGCCCGCCTGATAGATGAACCAGCGCCGAAGCGAAGTCGCCGATGATGCGACGAGAGAATGCGGGGCGCGAATATGACATCGAAGATCACCATCAACGGAAGGCGCTACGCCGCGCCCTCCGAGCCGACCGTCGTCGTCTGCATCGACGGATGCGAGCAAGACTATATCAATCAGGCGATCCGCGCCGGCGTCGCGCCTTTCTTCGCCGGCCTCGGCGAGCGCGGCGCCGTGCTCACGGCCGATTGCGTGATGCCCTCCTTCACCAATCCCAATAATATCTCCATCGTGACCGGCGCGCCGCCCAGCGTCCACGGCATTTGCGGCAATTACTTCTTCGATCCCGAGCAAGGCGTCGAAGTTCTGATGAACGACGCGAAATATCTTCGCGCGCCGACGATACTCGCCGAATTCTCCAAGGCCGGACGCAAGGTCGCTACGGTGACGGCGAAGGACAAGCTCAGCGCTCTGCTCGGCTGCGGGCTCGAGGGCGTGCGCTTTTCCGCCGAGAAGGCCAATGAGGCGACGCTCGCGCAAAACGGCGTCGACGATCTTCTGGCCAAGATCGGCCTGCCGCTTCCCGCCGTCTATAGCGCGGAATTGTCGGAATTCGTTCTCGCCGCCGGCGTCTGGCTGATGAAGACGATGCGGCCGGATGTCATGTATCTCTCGACGACGGATTATGTGCAGCACAAGCACGCGCCGGGAACGCCCGTCGCCAACGCCTTCTATGCGATGCTCGACAAATATCTCACGCAGCTCGACGCGATGGGCGCCGTCATCGGAATCACCGCCGATCACGGCATGAACGCCAAGACGGATTCGATCGGGCATCCCAATATTCTCTTCCTGCAAGACATATTGGACGCGCGTTTCGGCGCCGGGACATGCCGCGTGATCCTGCCGATCACCGATCCTTATGTCGTGCATCACGGCGCGCTCGGCTCCTATGCGACCGTCTCGGCGCCCGCCTCTATTCTCGACGAGGCGACGCAATGCGTCGCCACGCTCGAAGGCGTCGATCATGTGCTCGACAATCGCACCGCCTGCGCGCGCTTCGAATTGCCCAATGATCGCGTCGGCGATCTCGTCGTGCTGGCAAAACGTCTCTTCGCGCTCGGAACATCCGTGAAGAGCCACGACCTCAGCGGATTGACCGCGCCGCTGCGCTCGCATGGCGGTCTCTCGGAGCAGCAGGTTCCGCTGCTCATCAATCGTCCCGTCAGACGCGACAGCAATGCGCGCCTGCGGAATTTCGACGCTTTCGCGCTCGCGCTCAACCGCGCGATCTGACGCGCGCGACATTCACGATCTTCTCTCGCAACAGGACGAACGACCATGCGTAACGCCTGCAGCATTTTCATCATTTCGATCGCCGCCATCTCCTCTCTCGACGCCGCGCGCGCCGAGACGTCGCTCTCTGGAACGGGCTCCGCATTCGCCGCGCCCATCTACACGCGCTGGGCGCAGGAGGCGAAGCCGAGCGTCGGCGTGCAAGTGAATTATCAGGCGACCGGCTCCGGCGTCGGCCAAAAGCAGGCCGCGGCGGGAACCGTCGATTTCGGCGCCTCCGATGTCGCCATGGAAGCAAAGCGCATAGAGGAAGCCGATCTTCTGCAATTTCCGACCGTCGTCGGCGGCCTCGACATCATCGTCAACATTCCCGGCGTCGGCGCCAATGCGCTGAAGCTCGACGGGCCGGTCATCGCCGATATCTATCTCGGCGCCATCACACGCTGGAACGATCCGCGCATCGTCGCGCTCAATCATGGTCTCGCGCTTCCCGATCTGCTGATCATTCCGATCCATCATTCCAACGCCTCTGGAACGACCTTCGCGCTGTCGCGCTTTCTCTCCAAGGTGAGTGAGGCGTGGAAGACCCGCATGGGCGTCGGCATGACGCTCGAATGGCCCGGCGGCGTCGGCGTGCACGGCAGCGCCGGCACGTCGGGCGAGGTCCCTCGCACGATGGGCTCGATCGGCTATGCCGAGAATTCCTATGTGACGACCAATCATCTCGCGCCGGCCAAGCTGCTCAACCGCGCCGGCAAATATGTCGCGCCCAATGAAGAGAGCTTCGCCGCCGCGGCGGCCAATGCGGATTGGGCGGCCGCTGATAATTTCGCCGTCGATCTCACCAATATGCCGGGCGAGAAAAGCTGGCCGCTGGTGACGGCGACCTTCGTGCTGGCGCCGAAAGCTCCGGCCAAGGCGGAGCGGACGGCCGCTCTGCTGAAATTTTTCGATTGGGCTTTCGCTCATGGCGACAAAGCGGCGAAAGCCCTGCAATATGTTCCGCTGCCCCATGCGGTGAAGGATCAGATAAGAGCCGCCTGGCGTCAGAAAATGGCGTTCCGCGCCAAGGATTGATCGCCGGCTCGCGCGCTCGACTTCAGAGCGGCCGCCAGCGCATGAGTCCTCGCATCCAGCCACGCGCCACATTTGTGCGGCGCTCGAACAGGAACCAGACGCAAGTCGCATAGAGCAGCGCGACGAGCATCAGCGCGGCCATTCGCAAGAGGACGGCGACGCCCGGCTGGCTCTGGCCGGGCGCCAGCAGCCAGAACCACAGCATCAGCAGCAGTGGAAAATGCACGGCGTAGAGCGTGTAGGAAATTTCCGAGAGCCCCTGCGCCGCGCCGCCATAGAGCCCGCCGAAAGACCGAAAGGCCGCGAGATCGCGCAGCCAGAAGGCGATGGCGCAGCCGAGAATCACGTCGCCGAGAATATTGCGCCACGCATGGGCGACGCCGATCGCCGCCACGGTGGCGAGCGCGCCGCCGATGGCGCGCGCCGGCGACGGGCGCGCCGGATGATCCGCGGCCAACGCGCCGGCGAGCCATGGCAGGCCGAGCAGCGCGATCTCCGCCGGCAGGAGCGCCAGAGTCAGCAGGCCCGCGCTGGCGCAGAGGCCCCGAACGAGCGGCGCGCGATGGAAGAAAGCGAAGGCGAGCAGCGGGAAGGCGAGATAATACCAGGCCTCATTGGCGAGGCTCCACAGCGGCCGGTTGGAGCCGAAGACGGGCGTCTCGATCGTCTGCAGAAAAAATACATTTCCCAGCAGCGTCACGAGCGAATGATTCGCCGGCTCGGCGGGCGTCGGCCCGCTCGGCAGCGTCGTCGCGAGCGCGCCCTGATAGGCCCCGGCTGGGCCGAGCGCCGCGCCGGCGAAGTCCCAGAGCGCGGTGAGCGCCAGCGCGGGAATCAGCACGGTCCACAGCCGCGAGAGCCGCGCGGCGCCGTAATCCGCCCAGGAGAAGCGCCCCGCGCGCATCGCCGCGAGAGTGGAGCCGCCGACGAGAAAGCCGCTGAGCGCGAAAAAGGCGATCACGCATTCATGGCCGAGACCGCCGAGCGTGAAGAGAAATTTGTCGAGGAGCCCATGCCGCGCCGCCTCGGCGTAAGGAACGACGAGCAGCGCCCGCAGATGGCTGACCACCACGCCGAGCGCACAGAGTCCGCGCAGTGTAGATTTCCGTCGAGATTTGACCCGGGATTTCCATTGAGAAGTGACCCGGGTTGAAGATGGCTTGCGGCTCAGTCGGTCGTCAAGTTTTGGTCTTTTCCTTTGCAGGTTTGTCCGCCTTCGCCGAGCTGTCCTTGAACCGGAAGCTGTCGTTTCCAGTTTCGAGGATATGGCAGCGGTGAGTGAGGCGATCGAGCAGAGCCGTCGTCATCTTGGCGTCCCCGAAGACGGCGGCCCATTCGCCGAAGCTCAGATTCGTCGTGATGATGACGCTGGTTCGCTCGTAGAGCTTGCTCAGCAGATGGAACAGCAACGCCCCGCCGGAGCCGCTGAACGGCAGGTAGCCGAGCTCATCGAGGATGACGAGATCGGAATGAACGAGCCGCGCCGCGACTTGGCCCGACTTGCCTTGGTGCTTTTCGGCTTCGAGCGCGTTTACGAGCTCGACGGTGGAGAAGAACCGCACACGCTTTCTGTGATGCTCGATCGCCTGGACGCCGATCGCTGTCGCCAGATGCGTCTTGCCCGTGCCAGGTCCCCCGACCAGGACGGCGTTATGCGCATCCTCGAGGAACTCGCAGCGATGAAGCTGGCGCGCGAGCGCCTCGTTGACCTCACTGCTGGCGAAGTCGAAGCCGGCGAGATCGCGATAGTTCGGGAACCGCGCGGACTTGAGCTGGTAGGCGATCGATCTCACCTCCCGGTCGGCGGTTTCCGCCTTCAAGAGTTGCGACAGGATCGGCAGCGCGGCCTCGAAGGCCGGGGAGCCTTGCTCGGTCAGCTCGCTGACGGCTTGCGCCATGCCGTGCATTTTGAGACTGCGCAGCATGATGACGATGGCGCCGGCGGCGGGATTATGACGCATGGCGCGCCTCCCGACCCTTGCGCAGCGCGTCGTAACGCTCGACATTGGCCTGCGGCTCGGTGGTGAGCGTCAGCGCGTTGGGCGGTTTCACGGGCGGCGCGTCGACCGGCTTGCCGTCCACCAAGCGATGCAACAGGTTCAAGATGTGCGTCTTGGTCGGCGCGCCGGCCTCCAGCGCCAATTGGACGGCGGTCAGCACGGCCTGCTCGTCGTGCTGTAGGACCAGAGCCAAAATCTCGACCATCTCACGGTCGCCTCCCGGCTTCTCGAGCATGCGCTGTTGCAGCGTCCGTAAGGCGACCGGCAGTTCCGCGAAGGGCGCGCCATTGCGCAGCGCGCCCGGCTTGCGCTGGATGACGGAGAGATAATGCCGCCAGTCGTAGACCGTCACGCTCTTGTCGTCATGCGACCGGGCGAAGACGCGGGCGTGCTCGCACACGATCTGCCCCTCGGCGGCGACGACGACGCGCTCAGGGTAGACCCGCACGCTGACGGGGCGATTGGCGAATGAAGCCGGCACGCTGTAGCGATTGCGGTCCAGATGGATCAGGCACGTCGGCGTGACCCGCTTGGTGTGTTCGACGAAGCCGTCGAATGGCCGCGGAGGCTGCATCAGTTGCGGAACCTCCTCGCGCCAAGCCTCCGCGATCGTCCCCGGCTGCGCGCTGTGCGGAATCTCGGCCCACAGCTCGCGGCATCGCGCCTCCAGCCAGTCGTTGAGCGCCGCCAGCGACGGAAAGCTCGGGATTGGCTGCCAGAGGCGATGACGAGCATCCTGAACGTTCTTCTCGATTTGCCCCTTTTCCCAGCCGGAGGCCGGATTGCAGAATGCGGCCTCGAACAGGAAGTGGCTGACCATCGCGGCGAAGCGGGCGTTGACCTGGCGTTCTTTGCCACGCCCGATCTTGTCGATCGCGGTGCGCATGTTGTCGTAGACGCCTCGCCGGGGCACGCCGCCCAGCACGCGGAAGGCGTGGTTGTGGGCGTCGAAGAGCATCTCATGCGTCTGCTGCGGGTAGGCGCGAAGGAAGAACGCACGGCTGTAGGAGAGCTTGAACTGGGCGACCTGCAACTTCGTCCGCTCGCCCGCGATGATCGCCCAATCCTCCGACCAGTCGAACTGGAACGCCTCGCCGGGCAGAAACGTCAGCGGCACGAACGCGCCGCGCCCGCAGGTCTGCTGCTCCCGATGCCGCGCCGCCTTCCACTCGCGCGCGAACGCCGCCACGCGATTGTAGGAGCCGTCGTAGCCGAGGGCGACCAGATCCGCGTGCAACTGCTTGACCGTCCGCTTCTGCTTGCGCGATTTTGCGGCCTCCTGACGCAGCATGTGCGCCAGCTTGTCGGCGAACGGATCGAGCCGGCTCGGTCGATCGGGCGTGGCGAACCCCGGCTCCACGCTGTCCGAGCGCAGGTATTTGCGCACCGTATTGCGCGACAGCCCCGTGCGTCGCGCAATCTCCCGGATCGAAAACTCCTGCCGATATCGCCAGCGTCGGATGACGCTCAATAACTCCATGTCGATCACTCCAAGGTCCCCCACGACGGTCGAGGGGGAAAGGTTCGAACATGGGTCAGTTCTCGGTGGAAAAACTCGTGCTGCCTGGGTCAGCTCTCAGTGGAAATCAACATATGGCTGTTCGGGAGGCCAAGCGGATGAAGCTGCGGAAACGACCGACGCTCGACCGCTGCATCGCCGTCGCAGGCAAGTTGAACCTATACGGGCCGATTGACGAGCTGTCACGAATACGAGCACGCGGTAAGCCTTCCGGTGGGATCAGGGTCACGCACCTGTTCGGCATCGAACACAGGACAGCTCAACGGATGGTGAAGCGAGCCCTATCGCCAACCGTGATCCTGGAGCCGTTCCAGTTCACTCATAAGGGAACACATGTGGCGATTGCAGCAGTCTCCGAGGCTCTCGCCTCCGGCTTCCGCTATTACGCTCATTTAGATGTGCGCGAGTTCTTCCCAAGCTTCGAGCTGGAGATGCTCGCGCCAGAATTACCGCTTCCGAAAGAAGTGGTTCAACGGGTCGTCGTAGGACGACATTTGGCAACGGTGTTGGACAAGGTAGAAGGTAAAGGTAGCCACCACACTCCCCTTCCTCACCCCCACACACTACATAGCCTTACACACGAAGCCCGCCGGGGTCTTCCCCTCGGGTCGATCTGCTCTCCCATCGTCGGCGTCAACGCAGTATCGCATCTTGATTGGGTTCCGATCAAGACAGCAAAGCTGTTCAATTACGCAGACAACTTCCTTGTCGTCGCCACGAATAAGCTGCGACTAGAGAAGCGTGTGGAGAAGCTGGTTGGCTCCGTGGCGGAGATGCCTGGCGGGTCCTTCAAATTGAAGTTGATCTCGGAAGGGCTCGCCACCGAAGGAATCGAATTCTTGGGCCACATGATGAGCACGACCGTCGGTGGCGCTGTCCAGGTGCGCCTCAGCGAGGGGGCCAAGAACGTGTTTTACAAGAGGCTCACCGAATGGGAGCAGATACTCAGCGTCAAGGGCTATCTCGCGGGACATCACGACAAGCAAAAGTGCATCGAAGTTGTCGCTGAGATGCTTTCTTTCATTGCAGGTTGGCGCGAAGCGTTCAAGGCGTGCGACGACGTCGATCGGTGGGTGCTCCTCGCCAGGGACGCAATCACGCAGCACTGCAAGAAGCTGCATTTGACCTACGATGAAGTTGCTCAGGGCGTAGTAGCCATGCCTTCAGCGCAGATCATACCCTACTCTTGATTGGTCCAGTGGAGACGCATGTGAACGGCGAAATCTTGTTCCTCACGCGACGGCAGGCCGCCGACTATCTCAGACTCAGCATAGCGACCCTTGCCCGTTGGGCGTCACAGGGGATCGGTCCCGTCTATTACAAGCACGCCGGGCGGACCCGATACCTTCGATCGGATCTGGACGCCTATCTTGCTGAATGCAGAAGGGGCTGAAGTGCACTTGCCTGGAGTAGGATCACGGCGCAATCCAGAGGTGCGATAAGTCGAGACCCGGAAAGGCGATCTGGTCGATATACGCCTTTTGAATATCGGGGTTCGACCGTGTCCCGTAGTTGTCGCTGGTAAGCGTGCCCTGGCTCCATGCGCCAAGGGCTAACAAGGTGTCTGGTGGGGCTTCGATGGCGCGGAGCGCATCTCGGAACGTGTGCCGGAAGCTGTAGAAGCTCTGGCGCGGCTTTAGCTTGATCGCTTTGGGCAAGAACGTCTCTCGGAACCGCTTCAGTGGGTAAGATGAAAAGTACCCGGCCTCATCAGCCTTTAGTGCAGAAAAGAGCCGAGTTGCGCCGGCCTCTCGCTGCTCCTCGACATATTGGAGCAGACCGATCCTGATGAGCTGCGGGTGGATCGGAATTTTGCGACGGCTTGTCGCGGTCTTCAATCTCTTAGCCCCCGTTGCACGGGACTGGCGATCCTCCTCATCGTCATCGTCCGAGGCGACAACGATGTCGAAATACCAAGCGCCCTTGTCCGTCTGGCGAATGTCCCGCAGTTCAAGTTGGCAAATTTCGTTCGGCCGCGCCCCTGTGAAAAGGTCGATGAGGGGCAACCAGAACCGCCAACCTGTCTTGTCGTGCTTGTACGGGATTGGGCCGCTCTCGGCACATCGCCTGTAGTAGTCGCAATTGAAGAACTCGATGAGTTGCGCGGGCTCAAAGGGGAGCTTCTTATTCTCCGGGGCGATCGCGTCTCGCCTGAGCGGGGCCAATCCTTCCGCAGGGTTGCTCGGGATCAACCGCTTCTTAACGGCAAGATCAAGAATGTCGGTGAGCGTGCGCAGATAGCCTTGCTGCGTGATCGCGCTCAGAAGCGGACGCTCGTCGGCGGCGGCGCGCTCGATGACCTGATCCAACGGCAGATCGCCATAAATCTTCACTCGGTTCGACGGCATCTGCGCCACGATGGCGCGCGCATTCTGGCACGCGTCGAAATTGACGTCGTGCAGCGACGTGTCAGGGCCGATGATCTCCCGGACGAGTGCGACGAACGCCGTGACCTTGTCGATGAACTTCTTCCCGACATTGTTGGCAGTCGCCTCGGCAAGGCGAAGTTTCAGGAATTGATCCGCAAGCTCGCCGAACGTCGTCTGCTTGGGGCTCTGCGGATTGAAGAGCTGGTCGAAAAAGACGTGTTGGTGATCGTCATCCAGGCGGGCGAGCTTCCGCCTGTCGATCTCCAGGAGCGCCCGGCGCACGAGTTCCGCGAAGGCGGCATAGGGGAGCGCGACATCAACGCCGTTCTGTCCTGCAGCGGCGACGATCCGCTCTCCGACGCCCGTCACACGTTCCTGACCGCGCGGATCGTCGGCGCTCACGAGCATCCCGATGCCGATCTCGACGTCGACCCGCATCTCGGCCTTTTGCTCTTCGCTCTCGGGCGGGTCGGCGGCGTAGCGGTCCTGGAACTGCTCATCCATGCGATCCACATATTGGCGGACCAGCTCGACAAGCTGGCGCTTCGAGATCGCGTGGGGATGAGCCGGGGCGGTCGCCGGTAATGCGGTTTGTGGGGCGAGCAACACCTCGAACTGAGCCGACCATTTCACGTCCTCCAGCTCGCGGCGCTTCTTTGCCTCCGCCTTCTTGGACGTGTCGAGCGAGTATTGGATCACGGCCTTACCGACGGCCTTGACGAGCGCCTTGGGGACGCGCCGGCGGTAATACCAAACGCCCTTGCGGTTCACGAGGTGATGGGTATCGGACACCTTCTCCATGCCCCTCTGTGTATCACAGAAGTGTATCACCAGGGCAGAGCAAGTGTCTGATTACAAAGGAAGCTAGGGAATACCGTAGCTTAGGAGAGTTTTGGTGGAGCCAGACGGAATCGAACCGACGACCTCTTCAATGCCATTGAAGCGCTCTCCCAACTGAGCTATGGCCCCACTTTTATCGCCGCCCTCTCTGGGGTGAGGGCGGGGCGAACCGCGGCGTCGCCGCTGCAGCGCGAGGGCTGTATAGTGCAGCCCGTCGCGCGCCGCAAGCCCGCTTTTCGTCCTTTCTCGTCAGAGAATGAAGCGGCTCAAATCGCGGTTCTTGGCGAGGTCGCCGATATGCTCCTCCACATAGGCGCCGTCGATCGTCACCGTCTCGCCGGCGCGGTCGGAGGCGGAGAAGCTCACCTCGTCCAGCACGCGCTCCATCACCGTCTGCAGGCGCCGCGCGCCTATGTTCTCCACCGAGGAATTCACCTGCACCGCGACGCGGGCGATGGCGTCCACCGCCGACGGCGCGATCTCCAGCGCGACGCCCTCTGTCGCCAGCAGCGCCACATATTGCTTGGTGAGGCAGGCCTCGGTCTCGGTGAGAATGCGGCGGAAATCCTCCTCGTCGAGCGAGGCGAGCTCGACTCTGATCGGCAGGCGGCCCTGCAGCTCCGGCAGGAGATCGGAGGGCTTGGCGACATGGAAAGCGCCGGAGGCGATGAACAGCACATGGTCGGTCTTCACCGGCCCGTGCTTGGTCGCGACCGTGGTGCCCTCGATCAGCGGCAGCAGGTCGCGCTGCACGCCCTCGCGCGAGACATCGGCGCCGCCCCTGCCCTCGCGAGCGCAGATCTTGTCCATCTCGTCGAGGAAGACGATGCCATTATTCTCGACCTCGGAAATCGCCTCGCGGATGCTCTCCTCCTGATCGATGAGCTTGTCGCTCTCCTCGGCGAGCAGCGGGCCATGGGCCTCCTTCACCAGCATTTTGCGGCGCTTCGGCCGGCCCTGAAACGCCTTGCCGAAAATATCGCCGATGGAGAAGGCGGAGACGCTGGCGCCGGGCATGTTCGGCAGCTCGAACATCGGAACCTGCGGCCCCGATTGCGCCAGCTCGACCTCTATCTCCTTATCGTCCAGCTCGCCGGCGCGCAGCTTCTTGCGGAAGGAATCGCGCGTCGCCGGCGAGGCCGCCGGGCCGACGAGCGCATCGAGAACGCGCTCCTCCGCCGCGAGCTGAGCCTTGGCCTCGACGTCCTTGCGCCGACGCTCCTTCACCAGCAGGATCGCCACCTCGACGAGATCGCGGACGATCTGCTCGACATCGCGGCCGACATAGCCGACCTCGGTGAATTTCGTCGCCTCTATCTTGAGGAAAGGCGCATTGGCGAGCTTGGCGAGACGCCGCGCGATCTCGGTCTTGCCGCAGCCTGTGGGGCCGATCATCAATATGTTCTTCGGCAGCACCTCTTCGCGCATGGAGCCTTCGAGGCGCAGCCTGCGCCAGCGATTGCGCAGCGCAATGGCGACGGCGCGCTTGGCGTCCTTCTGTCCGACGATGAATCGGTCGAGCTCCGAGACGATCTCGCGCGGGGAAAAATCGGCCATATCAGTTCCTCGGAAAGCTCAGATCGATTCGAGCACGATGTTGCGATTGGTGTAGACGCAGATGTCGGCGGCGATATCCATCGCGCGCTTGGCGATCGCCTCGGCCTCTATCGGCTGATCGAGCAGCGCGCGCGCCGCGGCCAGCGCAAAATTGCCGCCGGAGCCGATCGCCGCCACCGAGCCATGCTCGAAGGCTTCCGGCTCCAGCACGTCGCCGGCGCCGGTCAGCGTCAGCCCCACCTCGCGATCGGCGACCAGCATCATCGCCTCGAGCCGGCGCAGATAACGGTCCATGCGCCAATCCTTGGCGAGTTCCACGCAGGCGCGCGTCAATTGCCCGGGATATTGCTCGAGCTTGCCCTCGAGCCGCTCGAACAGAGTGAAGGCGTCGGCCGTGGCGCCGGCGAAACCGGCGATCACATCGCCCTTGCCGAGACGCCGCACCTTCTTGGCGTTCGCCTTGACGATGGTCTGGCCGAGGCTCACTTGTCCGTCGCCCGCGATGACGGTCTTGCCGTTCTTTTTCACCAGAACGATGGTCGTCGCGTGCCAGCTCGCCGGTTTCGTATTTTGTTCTTGTGTCATCCGAGCCTCGGCTGGAAAAAGAGTCTCGAGGATGTAGGGACTGAGGCGTCGCTCGGCAAGGGGCGCGCCCGCGGCTGGGGAGTACCCGATCATGACCGAAGAGAGCAAGCGCGAGGCGATCGTCGAGGCGGCGCGGAGCATGAATGCGCTCGGCCTCAATCAAGGAACCGCCGGCAATATTTCGGCGCGCGACGGCGACGCCATGCTGATCACGCCGAGTGGAATCTCCTACGCCACAATGACCCCGCAGATGATCGCGCGCATGCCGCTCGCGGGCGACGGCGTGTCTGAAGGACCGCTGGCGCCTTCCAGCGAATGGCGCATGCATCGCGATATCTTACGCGCGAGGCCGGATGTGCAGGCCGTCGTGCATACGCATTCCATTTATGCGACGACGTTGGCCACGCTGCGGCGAGACATTCCGCCCGTGCATTATATGATCGGGATTTTCCGCACCTCGCGCATTCGCTGCACCGATTACGCGCCCTTCGGCACGCAGGCGCTCTCCGATCTCGCCGTGGAAGGATTGGGCCGCGCGCATGGCGTGCTGCTCGGCAATCACGGCATGATCGCGCTCGGCGAAGGATTGGAGCGCGCAATGTGGCGCGCGGTAGAGCTCGAGACGCTGGCGCGACTCTATTATCTGGCGCGCATCGCCGGCGAGCCGGTGCTGATCTCCGAGGACGAGATAGAGAGCGAGATCGTGCGTTTCGAGAATTACGGATTGAAGTCCGCTAAGTGAAATCGCGTCGTTCTCTCCTTCTCCCGCTCGCGGGAGAAGGTGGCCCTCGCGTCAGCGAGGGTCGGATGAGGGCGGATGAAGCTGCGGTTCGTATTCGAAAAGCGAAGATAAAGATTAGTATCAGATCACATCGGACCCTCATCCGACCCGGCTTCGCCGGGCCACCTTCTCCCACGAGTGGGAGAAGGAATCGCGCACATCGGTTACGCTAAATCAGGAAACAATCCGCGCAGTCCCGCCTCGCTCGCGGCGCACACGCCGCGCTCCGTTATCAACGCGCCGACGAGGCGCGCAGGCGTCACGTCGAAAGCGTAATTGGCGGCGGGCGAACCTTTCGGCGTCACTTGCACGCGCGTCACTGCGCCATTGTCGGCGAGGCCGGAGATATGCGTCACCTCGCTCGCATCGCGCTGCTCGATCGGGATTTCGGCGACGCCGTCGCGCATCGCCCAATCGATTGTCGAGCTCGGCAGGGCGACATAGAAGGGCACGCCATTGTCATGCGCGGCGAGCGCCTTCAGATAGGTGCCGATCTTGTTGCAGACATCGCCGATGCGCGTCGTGCGGTCGCTGCCGACGATGCAGAGATCGACGAGCCCGTGCTGCATCAGATGGCCGCCCGTGTTGTCGGCGATGACGGTGTGGGGAATCCCTTCGCCCGAAAGCTCGAAGGCGGTGAGGCTCGCGCCTTGATTGCGCGGCCGCGTCTCGTCGACCCACACATGCAGGTCGATTCCATCGCGCGCCGCCTTGTAGATGGGCGCGAGCGCCGTACCCCAATCGACGGCGGCGAGCCAGCCGGCGTTGCAATGGGTGAGAATATTGACCGGCCGGCCCGGATGCTCGGCGGCGGCGGCGCAAATCAGCGTCGCGCCATGGTCGGCGATCGCCTCGCAGCAGAGCGCATCCTCATCGGCGATGGCGGCCGCCTCGCCGAAGGCCAGCGCGCGCCGGTCCGAGGGAGCCGCGGAAAGCAGCAACCTACGCATGCGGTCGAGCGCCCAGCGCAAATTGACGGCCGTGGGGCGCGCCGCGGCGAGCCGCGCATGGGCCTCGTCCAGCGCCGAGTCGCTCGGATCGACGGCCGCGGCGAGCGCCAGCCCATAGGCGCCGGTGACGCCGATCAGCGGCGCGCCGCGCACGACCATGGTCGCGATCGCGGCGACGGCGTCGTCGAGCGAGGCGAGCCTTTTGGTCTCGAATCTGTGGGGGAGCTTGGTCTGGTCGATCGCCTCGACGCTTCCGTCGGCGTTTTCCCAGATGGTGCGGTAGTGGCGTGAGTCGATGCGCATCGCGGCGGCGTATCCGGCGGAGTCCTGCTCCACGCCTAGCCTATGGCCGGCGCCCTGTCGACCTTTCGCCCGAAAGCGATCGGGCGGCCTGCGCTTTCGCGCCGCCGCCCGCCGGGTGAGATCAAGCGGCGCGCTTCAGAGCGGCCGGGGTGAGAGCCCATGCGCGGTCAGGAGTGGCGACCGGGCTCGCGGGAGCCTCGACCTGCAGCGGCGTGGCCCAGGCGCTGGCGACGATCGCCATTTTGGCGCGCAGGGAACGCTCGTTCCACCACCAGACGAGGAAGCAGACGGCGGCGATGCCGAAAAGCGCGGTGAAGGGCTCGCCGGGGAGGAAAGACAGGTCGGGCGCGCATTCCTTGGCGTATTCGCAGGCGTCGGACCAGTCCTGAAACCAAGTCTTGATCGATTCCATAGTGACCTCGTCTCGCCTTCGCAGCCACCGTCGAACGGGTCGGAAGGCTTCTCTAAATTACGATTTCGGCGGCGCGGCGCGGGAACGATGCCCGACGGAGCGGGCCGAAATTCAGTGAACTTAGAATATTGCGCCGCACAAAAACTTCAAGGAAAAATTCCCGTCGGGCTATAGAGGAACGTAATGATCCAGTAACCTTCACGATGCCTCAACAGCCACTATATATTATTATAATTCAGATATTTATATGAGGTCATCCACCCCCGGCGAACGCCCTGCCCGCGCCCTTGCGGCGCCGCCGTGACGCCCTGCAACAATTTGTCACAGTCCCGGCCTCGGCCGGCCCGGCGCAGGCTGTCCTGATTGTCGCTGCAACGGATGGAGCGGCCCCGCCGCGCGCCTTCTGAAAAGCGGGCCGCCTGCCGATTGGGCGCTCCGATGGAGACAGGCTCGCGCCCGCCGCGGACAAATATCCGCACCGACCGTCTCGCCACTTTGCTCAAAGAAGCTTCGTCAGGGAAGGCGCGGCGAGCGCAGCCTTCGCCCGCTCACAGGCTGTTCTGGATGTGGTCGCGCACCACGGGGTAGATCTGATTGTCCCAGCGCTTGCCGTTGAAGACGCCATAATGGCCGACGCCAGCCTGCAAATGGTGCGACTTCATATAGGGACGCAGGCCGCTGCACATATCCTGGGCGGCGAGCGTCTGGCCCACGGCGCAAATATCGTCCTTCTCGCCCTCCACCGTGAGCAGGAAGGTCTTCTTGATCGCGCGCGGCGTCACCTTGCGCCCTTTAAAAAGCAGACTGCCTGCAGAAAGGGCATTTTTGTGGAAGACGGTCTCGATCGTCTGCAGATAGAAATCCGCATCGAGGTCCATGATCGCGAAATATTCCTCATAGAAGGTGCGGATGCGGTCCGCCTTCTCGTGATCGCCTTCGACGCGATGGCGGAAGAGATCGATGAAAGCGTTGGCGTGGCGCTCGGCGTTCATGCTCATGAAGCCGGAGATTTGCAGAAAGCCTGGATAGACGCGCCGCCCCGCCCCCGGCAGCATCCGCGGCACAGTGCCGATCACATTGTTGTGAAACCATTCGATCGGCTTGGAGACGGCGAATTCATTGACCTTGGTCGGCGACACGCTGACATCGAGCGGTCCAGCCATCAGCGTCAGGCTCGCCGGCTGCGCGGGGTCATTGTCCTCGGCCATTATCGAGACGGTGGAGAGCGCGGCGACCGTCGGCTGGCAGACCGCGACGACATGGGCGGGCGGGCCGAGGAAGCGCAGAAAATCGATCAGATGCTGGACGAACTCGTCCATGCCGAAAACGCCCTGCGAGAGCGGTATGTCGCGCGTGTTGATCCAGTCGGTGACGTAGACGTCGTGGTCCTGCGCGAGCGTGCGGATCGTGCCGCGCAGCAGAGTCGCGAAATGCCCGGACATGGGCGCGACGAGCAGCACGCGCGGGAGATTTTCCGCATCCTTGCGCACGAAGCGCAGCAGCTGGCAGAAGGGCGTCGAATAGACCGGCTCCTCTATCACGTCGATAACGGCGCCATTGTGTGTCGTGATCTGCGTGACGCCATAGTCGGGACGCACATGCGTGAAGCCGAGCAGCGAGACCAGCTCGCAATAAGCCTCGAAGCACCGCAAAGGCGAGGCGTAAGGCGTCGATTTCCATAGGCGAGCCAGTCGCTCGCCGCTCGCCGCCGCCAGACGAAGTCGATTGCTCACGTCGGCGTAGCTCTGATATGCGTCATACATCATGCGGCTGAGCGAAACCTTCCGTTACCGATGGGGCAGGTCGAGCAAGCCCCGTGCCATGGACGGGCTCTAGCATGGCACAGCGCTTGCTGCACAGTCCACCAAAGGAAAAGGAGGAAGCGTTTCTCATGGCGGCGAAAACGGCGGCGACGACGACGCTCACGATCAGCAGCAAAAACTATTCGTCTTGGTCCTTGCGGGGCTGGCTGATGGCCAAGCTCTCCGGCGTCGCTTTCGAGGAAATCGTCGTCAGCCCCGACGATGTCGCGGCGCGCGCGGAAATACTCCTGCTGTCGCCGTCCATCCTCGTGCCATGCCTCACGCATGACGGCGCGAAGATTTGGGACACTCTGGCGATCGGAGAGTTCTTGAACGAGATCGCGCCGACGGCGGGACTATTGCCGACCGATCGCATGCGCCGCGCGCATTGCCGCTCCATCTGCGGCGAGATTCACTCGGGCTTCACCTCGCTGCGCTCGGCGCTGCCGATGAATCTGAAAGGCCATTTCCCCAAGTTCAAGGTCTGGTCGAAGGCGCAAGGCGACATCGCGCGCGTCACGCAGATCTGGCGCGAATGCCTCGAGACCTATGGCGGGCCTTATCTCTTCGGCCAGCTCTCCATGGCCGACGCCATGTACGCGCCGGTGGCGACGCGCTTTCGCACTTACGACGTTCCGCTGGACGACGTCAGCCAGGCCTATTGCGACCGCATTTTCGAATTGCCGGCGATGCAGGAATGGATCGCGGCCGCGCTGCTCGAGAAGGAAGAGATCGAGGAGCTCGAGGTCGAGTTTTGAAGCTCGCGCCTCGCGCTCTTTAGACATCCCCGCCTATCGATCGCGCCACCTGCGCCGGGGCGCGACATAGATCGAGCGCCCTGAATAATACGGCTCCGAATAGCTCGGATAAGCATAATAATATTGCGGCTCGTAATAGGCCGGGGCCTGCGGCGTGGCGGCGTAATATTCCGCGCGATCGGTGAAATCATTATGCGCCTGCGCAGCGCCGGCGACGCCGAAGACTGCGACGGCGGCCGCGGCCAGTTTCGACAGGTTTCGTCCCATGACGTCCTCCCCTTTGCGCGCCCGGCCCCGAAGCGGTAGAAAACGCGCGAGCAGGATGCGAGTTCCGGCCGCCGACATTTTGGGGGACTCGGCGGCTTGCTCATCGTTATGTATCATGTTTACATAACATCAACGAGAGCCACGACCCGAGCGCGCCCATGACCGATCCGACACCGACCGCCGACGGCCCCTCCTCCTTCTTCAACGCTATGGCCGACGCCTTCGACGCGACGATCCGCGAACGCCGCGCGCGGCCGGAGTTCATCGGCGCGCTGTGCCTCCAGGCCTTCGACAGCTTCGAGGGCAATCTCGTCATTCAGACGGAAGGCGCGCCGGCCATCGCCTGCGCCGGCGATTGTCCCGCCTGCTGCGTGCTGCGCGTCGTCGCCACGGCTCCCGAGGTGTTTCTCATCGCGCGTTTCGTCAACGCCAATCAGCGCGCGCTGGCGCAGCGCGGCGTCGATCTGCCGGGGCGCATAGGGGCGATCAACGCTTTCGCCAATGGCTGCTCGGAGAGCGCGCGCATGGCGCTGCGCCAGCCCTGCCCTTACATAGAGGCCGGCCTCTGCCTGCTCTATCGGCTGCGGCCGCTCGCCTGCCGCGGCCACGCCTCCTATGACAAGAACGCCTGCATCGCCGCGACCAGCGGCCATGACGCCGACACCGCCGTCTCGACGCCGCATCTCATGGTCCGCAGCATGGTGCAGAATGCGCTGATGTCATCGCTGCGCTCGGCGAGCCTCGCCTGGCGCCTCTATGAGCTCAATGGCGCCGTCGCCATAGCGCTCGACGATGCGGACGCCGAGCGGCGCTGGATCGCGGGCGAGGACCCGCTGCTGCCCGCGGCCATAGCGGATTTCGCCGCCGCCGAGATCGGCTCGACATTCGACTCGTTGCGAAGCTGACGCGGCGCATTTGGCGGGCCTGACGCGGCGCATTTGCCGAGCATGGCGAAAATGTGGGATATGAGCGTCTTACGACAGGCGCTCTCTCTGGCGACGCTCATGCTCT
This sequence comes from Methylosinus sp. PW1, assembly GCF_000745215.1. NCBI lineage: Bacteria > Pseudomonadati > Pseudomonadota > Alphaproteobacteria > Hyphomicrobiales > Methylocystaceae > Methylosinus > Methylosinus sp. PW1. Next base: position 661,710 of record NZ_JQNK01000008.1, on the reverse strand, counting down.
CGGCCGTCATACTCGCATTCGACACGCCCCCGGCGACGGGCGGGCGCGCCCGGGAATCGGCCGAGCGCGACGCGATCGTGCGCACGCTCGCCTCGCTCATCGACGCCTGCGTCGCCGGCCTCGTCGCCGACGCCGTGCTGGTGGGGCCGCCCGACTCCGGCCTCGGCATCATCGCCGAGGAGGCGGGCTGCGGGCTGGTGGAAGCCGTCGACGCGCGTTCCGGCCTCGCCCGCGCGCTGCCGGCGATGCGCTATCCCGATGTGCTGGTTCTGCGCGCCGGCCATGCGCCGGAGCGCGGCTTCGTCGATGAATTGCGCGACGCTCTGTCCTATGGCGAGCAGGGCCGCGCGCTGGTGCTGCGCGCGGCGCCCAGCTCGCTGCTGACGCGCATCGCGCCACGGCTGGCGGAAGCGGTGGGCCTCGTCGCGCGGCGCGAGGATTTCGGCGCCGCCGGCGATCTGGCGACGCTCGCCAAAAAGCTGCGCGCGACCGAGCTGACGACGAAAGCCCGCCGCGCGATCTGACGTAACGTCAGGCTCGCTTCATGGCAACGCCAGCTCCGACGCGCCCTTCTCTATCTTCAGGCTGCTCGCAGCAAGCTCCTCCGCGCGCACCGGCTCGGCGCGGCCGCCGAGATGACGGGCGAGGAAATTCTCCGCGACGGCGTGGTAGGAGAGCGCATTCTCCGGCCGCGCGAAGCCATGGCCCTCGTCGGGATAGAGCAGATAGGCGACGGGAATCTTCTTGGCTTCCAGCGCCGCCACCATCTGCTCGGCCTCGGCCTTTTTCACGCGCGGATCATTGGCGCCTTGCGCGATCAGCAGCGGCTTGGCGAGACGATCGGCGAAATTGAGCGGCGAGCGCTCGCGCAGCAGCGCGCGCCCCTCCTCCGTCGCCGGATCGCCGAGCGCCTTCACCAATTGCGCGCGCGCAGATTCCCAATAGGGCGGAATGGTCGCGATCAACGTCTCGAGATTGGACGGGCCGACGACATCGACGCCGCAAGCATAGCGCTGCGGATTGCGCGTGAGGCCGACCAGCGTAGCGTAGCCGCCATAGCTGCCGCCCATTATGGCGATGCGGCTCATATCGGCGACGCCCTGCCTTATCGCCCAATCGACGGCGTCGTTGAGATCATCGTCCATGCGCCGGCCCCATTCGTGATCGCCGGCGTTGACGAAGGCCTTTCCCAGCCCGGTCGAGGCGCGGAAATTCACGCTGAGCACGGCGTAGCCGCGATTGGCGAGCCATTGATGCGTGGCGTTATAGCCGAAGGAATCGCGCCCCCACGGTCCGCCGTGCACATAGAGCACCATGGGCTGCGGCGCCTTCGCCTCCGCCGTCTGCGGCAGAGTGAGATAGCAGATGAGATCGAGCCCATCGCGCGATTTGATCGTCACCGGCCGCATGGGCCGCAGCGGCGCGCCGATGAGCTGCGGCCGCGCATGATGCAGCAGGCGCAGGCTCTTCGCGCGGCGATCATAGAGATAGGAAGCGGATGGGCTGGTGTCGGATTGCGCCGAGACGGTCCAGAGCGAATCGTCCTCAGTGCGGCTGCCGATGCTCCAATCGCCGATGTCGCGCGCGTTCAGAAAATCGATATCCGCCTTTATGCGATCGTCGAGCGCGACATATTCGAAGCGCTCGCGCTCGACGCTATAGGCGAGCGGCTCATAGCTATCGCGATCGGCGATGACATGACCGAGATCGGCCTTGTCGCTCTCGGCGATGAGCTTGGTTTCGCCAGAGGCGACATCGACGCGAAACAGCGCCGCCTTGTCGCGCCCGCGGCTGTCGCGCAAGAACAACGTCTTCGCCGCGGCGTCGAGATGCAGCGGCGATGATGTGCGCGCATCCTCCGGCGAGAAGATGATCCATTGGCTCCAGCCGCCGGCGCCGTCGGGACGCAAAATCGCGCTGCTTCCATCCTTGCCGCTGCGCAGCGCGAGGCGCGGCGTGAGATCGTCGTCATGGATGAAGCCGGCGAAGCCTGGATTTTCTTGCACCAGCGTCAATTCGCCGGTGGCGAGGATCGCCGAATAGAGATCGTGAAAGCGCTTGTCGCGGCGGTTGATCGAAAGAAGGATTCGATCGCGAATCTTGCGGCTGGTTCCGCTGACGCGCGCGGCGACGCCCTCGAAAGGCGTGAGATCGCGCGCGGGTCCGCCCTCGGAGTCGACGACATAGACGTGAAAATTCTCGTCGCCGCCCTCGTCCTGCATGTAGAGCAGGCTGTGGCCGTCATAGGCCCAGGAGAAGTTCCGCACGCCGCGCTTGCGATCATGGGTGACGACGCGCGCATCCTCGAGACGATCGAGCGGCGCAACGAAAATATTGAGCACGCCCGCATCGGGCTGCAGCCAGGCGAGCCGCCGCCCGTCCGGGCTCAGCCGCGTCCCCGCCTTGGTCGGATTGCCGAACAGATGCGCTCTGGGAATGAGCTGGTCGGGCATTGCAATCGATCTCCGCAAAATCGAAACCGCTTCGAAGAGCGAGCCTCTAAGGCTCGCGGTCCAGGGAGCGCTTTGGACCGCGAGCCTGAAGGCTCGCTTCTCAGTCGAACAATGATGCGAGACGCTAGTGTCCTGATTCAGAAATTTCTATCCAGCTTTCGCGTGGAGGTCGATTGTACGACGACAGAAGCGTTCGATTGACGCCAGGATGTCGTCGGCTGACTTGGTCCAGCGCAGCGGTTTCGGATCGGCGTTCTGTTGGGCGAGGAAAGCCTTGATAGCGGCGATGAGGTCTTTGACAGACTTGTGCGCGCCTGGCTTGATCTGCTTCTCGGCCAGAAGCGCAAAGAAGCGTTCGACCTGATTGATCCACGACGACGATGTCGGAGTGAAATGCATGTGCCAGTGCGGCCGCTTGGCGAACCATCTGCGGATCATTTGCGTCTTGTGGCTCGAAGCATTGTCCATCACGACATGAATGTCGAGGCCGGAGGGAACATTGCGCTCGACTTCATCGAGAAACTTGCGGAACTCCTGCGCGCGATGGCGCGGCATGCACGTGCCGATCACGCTGCCAGCCTTCACGGCCGTCTCGGCCGTGACAGCCGCGATGAAGCCGGCAAATAGCGTCGTTGTGCCGTGCCGGTCGTAGTCGTGCGTGCGCCGCTCGACCTGTCCGGGGCGCATCGGCAGCAACGGCTGCGTTCGATCGAGCGCTTGTATTTGGCTCTTTTCATCGACGCATATCACCAGCGCCTTGTCGGGCGGATCGAGATAGAGACCAACGATGTCGCGCACTTTCTCGACAAATTGCGGGTCGGTCGAAAGCTTGAAGGTCTCGGTGCGATGTGGTTGCAGGGAGAACGCACGCCAAATGCGATGCACCGACGAAGTCGACACGCCCGATGCTTTCGCCATGCCGCGCGTGCTCCAGTGCGTCGCGTTCTTGGGCTGCGTTTCAAGTGTCTTGGTCACGATCTCTTCGACGCGGTCGTCGCCGATCTTGCGTGGCGCGCCACAGCGCGGTTCATCGTCGAGACCATCGAGACGGTGCTTGGCGAAACGCTCGCGCCATGTGCGCACGGTCTGCCGTGTTACGCCGACCGCGGCCGCGATCTCGCAGTTGTTGAGCCCCTCGGCGGCCCGCAACACGATCTCCGCGCGCTGCGCATCCCCGCGCGCTACCTTGCGTCGCCGAACGAGCCGGTTGAGGTTTTCCCGTTCGACCTCGCTCAGCTCGATCTTGGTCGCTTTGGTCGCTCTGCCCTTCGCCATGTCCGCCCCTCCGAATCTCCATTGGGACCAAAGAATCATGATCGCGGAGACATGGCTACAAATTTATGAGACGGGACACTAGCGCTGCGCCGTGAATGTATTGCAGGCGTCGATCTTGCCGGTCTGCAGACCGCGCTGGAACCATTCGACGCGCTGCGCCGAGGAGCCATGGGTGAAGCTGTCCGGCACCGCATAGCCCTGCGCGGAACGCTGGAGACGATCGTCGCCGATCGCCTGCGCGGTGTTGATCGCCTTTTCGATGTCGCCCTTCTCGAGAATCTTCCAATTCTGATCGGCGTGCGCGGCCCAGACGCCGGAGAGGCAATCGGCCATCAGCTCGACGCGGACCGAGAGATTATTGGACTCGGAGCGGCTCGACGCCATCTGCTGCGCGCGCTGCACCTTGGGCAGAATGCCGAGCAGATTCTCGATGTGATGGCCCATCTCATGGGAGATCACATAGGCATAAGCGAAATCGCCGCCGCCGCCGAAGCGCCGATCCATGTCGCGGAAAAACGAGGTGTCGAGATAGATTTTCTGATCGACCGGGCAATAGAATGGCCCCATGGCCGATTGCGCGCGTCCGCAGGCCGAGCCGGTGACGCCGTTGAACAGAACGAGCCGCGCCGGGGTGAAGCGAATGCCCTTTTGCTCGGGCAAAATCTGCGACCACACGCGCTCATTGCCGGCGAGCACGGCGGAGATGAACTGACCCTGGCGATCGGCCGGCGCGCCCGTCGGCGCCTGACGCGTCGGGCGATCGAGCCGCTGCTGCGCCACCTGTCCGCCGCCGCGCATATTGCTGAGCACTTCCGCGCCGCCGATCAGCAGCGCCGGATTTATGCCGAACGCATAGGCGAGGACGCCGAGAATGACGATCGTGCCGAGACCGAGCCCGCCGCCGCCGCCGAAGCTCGGCCCCGCGCCGGCGTCGGCGTAATCCTGGCTGCGTCGATCCTCGATGTTGTCGGACTGGCCGAGCTGATCCCATCTCATCGCCTTGGCGCTCCGATCGCTTCGACGAGCCGCCCTGCCCGGGCCTCGTCCTCCTCCTGCCAGAAGTCCGGCTTGGCCTGCGCCAGCCGGCCGCCGATCCGCACCGGCGCGATGCGCCGCGCGAGGCCATCGGCCGAAAGCTCCACCGCAACGCCGCAGAGCGTCGCCTCGCCCTGGGCGGGCTCGAAACGGGCGCCCGGCGTTTTGCGGGTGAAGCGGCGCAGCGGCTCCTCCTTCTCCATGCCGATGACCGAATCATAGTCTCCGGTCATGCCAGCGTCGGTCATATAGGCCGTGCCATGGGGCAGGATCTGCCCGTCCGCCGTCGGCACATGGGTGTGCGTGCCCACCACCAGAGAGGCGCGTCCGTCGACGAAATGGCCCATGGCCATTTTCTCGCTGGACGTTTCGGCATGTATGTCGACGATGAGAGCGTCGCAAGCCATGCCCAGCGGACAGGCGCCCACTTCCCGCTCAATGGCGGCGAAAGGATCGTCCAGCGCATCCATGAATACGCGGCCCTGGACGTTCACGACTAGCACCTGGCGGCCGTTCTCCGCCGTGTAGAGATTGGCGCCGCGGCCGGGCGTTCCGGGCGGATAATTCACGGGGCGCAGCAGCCGCGGCTGGCGCTCGATGAAAACCAGCGCCTCGCGCTGATCGAAGGCGTGATTGCCGGTGGTGATGCAATCGGCGCCGGCGGCGAGCATCTCGTCGCAAATGGCCTCGGTTATGCCGAAGCCGCCGGCGGCGTTCTCGCCATTGACGACGATAAAATCGAGCGCCCAGCGACGGCGCAGCTCCGGCAGCCGCTCCTGTATCGCCTTGCGCCCGGCCCGCCCCACCACATCGCCGATGAAGAGCAGGCGCATTCCGCGCTCGCTCGGCGAATGATCGGCAGAATGGGGCATGAGGACGCTCGCGGGACGGGAGGGAAAGCTCCGATGTTCCATATAGCGCAACGGGGCAGGGAGCAATTTTCCGCTGGGGTCGACGCTACCAGTCCAGTCGCCCGGCAGGCCCCCAGAAGCCGCCGCTCGGCGGCGCCGGGTCAAGCGTCGCGAGACGCACGGCGACCGCGGCGCCCTCCGCCGGCGTCACCCCGCCCGCGCGATAACCATTGAGCGCGGTCGCGACCTGCCCCGGCGAGGTCGCATAGACTTTGACCGAGGTCTCTCTCAAATGCTTCGCATATTCCAGCGTGATCGAGTTCAGCGCCGCTTTCGAGCTGTTGTAGGCGAGCCAATTGAGCTTCACCAGAGGCGGCTCCATGCGCGCCGTCATGCTGTGCGAGCCGAGCAAGGCGGATTGATTTATGATGCGACCGTCGTCCGATTTCATGAGCAACGGCAGAAACGCGTTCGTCACCATGGCCGCGCCGAAGACGTTCGTCTCATAGGTCTCGCGAAAATCCTGCAATGTCGTTTCCGTCGGACGCTTGTGCTGGTCCCTGGCGATCCCCGCATTGTTGATCAGCACGTCCAGCCGACCAATCTCGCCGGCGAGCCGGATCGCGGCCTGCGAGACGCCGGCGGAATCGGTGACGTCCAGCGCGAGCGCGACAACATCCCCTCCCCCCGCGCGAAGTTCCGTCGCGACGGCGGCGCCGCGCTCGACGTCACGCGCGCAGATGACGACCTTCAACCCTTTTTCCGCCAGCTGACGCGCGATTTCGAGCCCCATGCCGGCAGTGGCTCCGGTTATAAGAGCGACGCGGGCGGTATCGCCCGTGGAATCGGCGGACTCGACGATGGACATGAGCGCTCTCCTGAAAATTAAAGGCCCTTATGCAAGGACCCTTATATAGCGATCGAGACGGTTATACAAGGAGCCTTATATGATCGATGACCGATTGAGAGCGGCGGCGCTCGGGCTGAAGCGCGCGCAAACCGCAAAGAGCGCCGCCTTCGATCGATCTCTGGCGAGCGTGGGCCTGACGATGGCGCTCTGGGTCGTCCTCGAGCGCATTCGCGCCCATCCGGGGCAATCGACCCATGCGCTCGCCGAGGCGTGCCTGATGACGGATCAATCCGTCGGCGAGCTCGTGAGCAAATTGGCGACGCGCGGCCTCGTGGAGCGCATCAGCGGGCCCGGTCGCGCGATCCGCCACCATCTGACGGATTCGGGAAGAGAGCTGCTGGAACGCGCTGCTCCCTTGCTGACCGACGCCTTGCAAAGCGCCTTTTCCGAGCTGAGCGCGGCCGAGATCGAGCAGCTGATCCAGCTGCTCGAAAAAATCGCGCCGTCGAGAAGCTCAGACGCCTCTCCATGAATGGCAAGACCGTCCAGCTCGTCGCGCCGCCTCATGCCGCGTTGGCCTTCGCGTCGAAGCCGGCGCAAGCGAGACGGACGGTTTTGGGCAGCAGATGCTCCCCTGCCTCGTAATAGCGCCACATGCGCGGGCTGACGCCCAAGGCCGACGCCGCTTCGGCTTGCGTCATTCCATGCGCCTCGCGCCAGCGCCGAAGCCGCGCGCTCCCCTGTTCCAGCGCCAGACGCCAGAGCGTATCGGAGCCGATTTCCATCTCGTCGCTCCAATGGGCGCACCAGCCCCATTCGCCGACGGACACCGCGCGGAATGCGGCGTCATCCTGGCGCAGGGGAGCGAGGAGAGCGTAACGCGCGATATGCGCGCCGACATCCACCGGGCTCTCGGCGCCGCCCTTCCAAGTCACCAGCAACTCGCGGCCGTCGCCCGCGCGTATCGCGCGGATATTGGGGCCATGGTCATCCATGCTCAATCCCTCCGAATGATGCGATTCCATTCGGCCCGCAGCAGTTCTCGGTTCGCAGCCGCCCATTCGAGCGCCTCAGCGGCTCTGCGAATGTCGCCCGCCCGAACCTCCAAAGTCTCGATCTCGATCAAGGCTCGAAAGCCTCGCCCTTCGATATGGAAATGCGGCGGAAGATGATCGTCCGCATAGATCGCTATCTTGCAATTGGCGAAACGGCGGATCGTCGGCATCGAGCCTCCCGCCTCCAATTTATAGGCAACTATTGCCTATTCGCCAAGAGCCCCGGCTCCTGAATCGGGCGCTCGCCGCCGAGCGCGAAACGCGCCCAAACTCGCGGCTTCATCCGCAGGCCCGGCTGATATAAGATGGGCTTTCCGAACCGGAGCGCCGCGTCCCTCATGTTCCATATCGCCGAGCTTCGCGGGCGCGAGCCTTTCGACCCCAATAAGGCGCCCGATGGCCCCTTCGTCGTCTTCGAGGACGGACGAAACGGCGCCGCTTTGCTCTTCGACGAGCCGGAGGAGATCATCCGCGCCGATACGGCGGCGGAGGTTCCGGCGGCTTTCGCGCGCATGGAGGCGGCGACTCGGCGCGGGCTCTTTCTCGCGGGCTACGCCGGCTATGAGCTGGGCTATGCGCTGGAGGCGAAATTCGCGAGCGGCCCCCTGCCCCAGGCGCGCACGCCGCTGCTGCTCTTCGGCGCCTTTCGCGCGCCGCGCCAATATGAGTGGCGCAACGCCGCCTCGCTGGCGACCGAGACTGCGCCGGTCGAGGTCGCGCTGACCCCCGCCTGGAGCCTCGCCGAATATACCGAGCGCTTCGACGCCTGCCGCGAGTTCATCTATGCGGGCGACGTCTATCAGATCAATCTGACCTTCCCCATGCATGGGCGCTATGAGGGCGAGGCGACGGCGCTCTATCGCGCGCTGCGCAAGCGCCAGCCGGTCGCCTATGGCGGCGTGGTGGCGCTCGGCGCGGAGAGAATCGTCTCGCTCTCGCCGGAGGTTTTCTTCGACGCCTGCGAAGGTGTTATCCGTGCGCGGCCGATGAAGGGAACCGCGCGCCGCGGCTTTCTGCCGACCGAGGATATGGCGCGCGCCGCGCTGCTGACGCAGGACGAGAAGTCCCGCGCCGAAAATTTGATGATCGTCGATCTGCTGCGCAACGATCTCTCGCGCCTCTCCGAGGTCGGCTCGGTGCGCGTGACCGATCTCTTCACCGTCGAGACCTATCCGACGCTGCATCAGATGACCTCCGGCATAGAGGCGAAGCTGCGCGAGGGCGTGACGCTCGCCGATCTCTTCGCGGGGCTGTTTCCCTGCGGCTCCGTGACCGGCGCGCCGAAGATTCGCGCCATGGAGATCATTCGCGATCTCGAATGCGCGCCCCGCGGCGTCTATTGCGGCTCGCTCGGCCTCATCGCGCCCGACGGGGCGATCCGTTTCAATGTGGCGATCCGCACGCTCACAGTTTTCCCCGATGGGGAGCTCGTCTGCAACGTCGGCTCTGCGGTCGTGGCCGATTCGCGGGCGCGCGAGGAATATGAGGAATGTCTGATCAAGGCGAAATTCCTGACCGGAGCGAAGACTTCGGCCTGATCGAAACGCTGCTGTGGACGCAGGACGGCGGCTTTCTCTATCTCGACGAGCATATCGCGCGGCTGTCCGCCTCGGCGCGCGCGCTCGGCTTTCTCCATAGCGACGAGGCCTTTCTCGCGGCGCTGAACGACGAGGTCGCCGATCCGCTCGATGATCGTCTGCGCGTGCGCTATGCGCTCGGCCGCGACGGCCGTTTCGAGGCCAGCTCGCTGCCGATCGACGCGATCACGCCGGACACGATCTGGCGCGTCGCCATCGCCGAGGCGCGCTTCGAATCCGATGATCCGATGCTGCGCCACAAGACGACGCGGCGCGAGCTCTATGAGCGCGAGCTGGCCGAAGCGGCGATGCGCTGCCGCGCCGATGAAGTGCTGTTCCGCAATGAGCGCGACGAGATTTGCGAGGGCGCGCGCACCAATGTGTTTCTCGCGCGAGACGGCGCGCTGCTGACGCCGCCGCTCTCCAGCGGACTGCTGCCGGGAACATTGCGCGCGCATCTTCTCGCCAGCGGCAAGGCGCGCGAGGCCGTGCTGCGGCTCGAGGATTTTTCCGGCGACGCCGAATTTTATTTCGGCAATTCCGTGCGCGGGCTAGTGCGCGCGGCGTTGATCGTCGAGGAAAAGATCGTCGCGGACGAGACCGCCGAGGACGAGGAGCCGTGATCCACATCCGCCCCGCCGCGCGCGCGGATAGCGCGCTGGTCGCCGCCTTCGTGCGCGAGCTCGCAGATTATGAGAAGCTCTCGCATGAGGTCGAAGCGTCGGAGGAGACGCTCGCCGAGGCGCTGTTCGGCGGCGCTCCGCGCGTCTTTTGCGATATCGCCGAATGGGACGGCGCGCCGGCTGGATTCGCGCTGTGGTTCTATACTTTCTCGTCCTTTCGCGGCCGGCACGGTATCTGGCTCGAGGATATTTTCGTGCGCCCGCAATTTCGCGGCGCCGGCATAGGCAAGGCGCTTCTCGCCCATCTCGCGCGGCGCTGCGTCGCGGAGGGACTCGGCCGCTTCGAATGGTCGGTGCTGGATTGGAACGCGCCCTCGATCACCTTTTATGAAGCGCAGGGCGCAAAGCTCATGCATGAATGGAAAATCTGCCGCACGACCGGCGCCGCTCTGGAAGCGCTCGCGGAAAAATAAAGCCGCATCCCTTCCTTCTCCCACTCGTGGGAGAAGGTGGCCCCGCGCAGCGGGGTCGGATGAGGGTCCGTCGGAATTGGGCGAGATCGAAATTCCATGCGCGGATTTTCGTTGCATTCCGGCGCATGGCGATAAATTTCATGAGAGCCGCAAACCGCGGCGGCCCTCATCCGACCCGACTACGTCGGGCCACCTTCTCCCACAAGTGGGAGAAGGATAGCAGCGGCGAGACTCAGCCCTTCTCGGGCAGGTTCAAGCGGATGTGCAATTCGCGCAGCTGCTTGGCCGTCGCCTCGGAGGGCGCGCCCATCAGCAGATCTTCGGCGCGCTGATTCATCGGGAACAGCACCACCTCGCGCAAATTCTCCTCGCCCGCGAGCAGCATCACGATGCGATCGACGCCCGGCGCAATGCCGCCGTGCGGCGGGGCGCCATATTGGAAGGCGCGATACATGCCGCCGAATTTCTCGATCAGCACATCCTCGCCATAGCCGGCGATCTCGAAGGCCTTCTTCATAATGTCCGGGCGATGGTTTCTGATCGCGCCCGAGGACAATTCGATGCCGTTGCAGACGATGTCGTATTGATAGGCGAGAAGATCGAGCGGATCCTTGCTCTCCAACGCCTCCAGGCCGCCCTGCGGCATGGAGAAGGGATTGTGCGAGAAGTCGATCTTCTTGTCGTCTTCGTTGTATTCATACATCGGGAAGTCGACGATCCAGCAGAATTCGAAGACGTCGGTCTTCGACAGGCCGAGCTCGGTTCCGACGCGCAGACGCGCGGCGCCGGCGAGCTTGGCGGCCTTCAGCTCCTCGCCGGCCGAGAAGAACAGCGCATCGCCGGCCTTCACGCCGCCCTTGGCGGCGAGCGCGGCCAGCGCCTCCGGCGGGATGAACTTCGCGATCGGGCCTTTGCCGATCAGCGCGCCATTCTCCTCGTCGAAGATGATGTAGCCGAGGCCCGGCGCGCCCTCAGACCGCGCCCAATCATTGAGCTTGTCGAAGAAGCTGCGCGGCTGCGACGCGGCGCCCGGCGCCGGAATGGCGCGCACCACCTTGCCCTTGAAGGCCTTGAAGCTCACATCGTCGCGCGCGAATTCCGCGCTCACATCGGCGATGATGAGCGGATTGCGCAGGTCCGGCTTGTCGGAGCCATATTTCAGCATGGCGTCGCGGAAGGCGATCTTGGGGAAGACCGGTGTGACCGGCTTAGCCCCGCCGAATTCCTCGAACACGCCGCGCAGCACGGGCTCGACCGAAGCGAACACGTCTTCCTGCGTCACGAAGCTCATTTCTATATCGAGCTGGTAAAACTCGCCGGGGCTGCGGTCGGCGCGGGCGTCCTCGTCGCGGAAACAGGGCGCGATCTGGAAATAGCGATCGAAGCCCGCCACCATCAGCAGTTGCTTGAACTGCTGCGGCGCCTGCGGCAGCGCGTAGAATTTGCCCGGATGAATGCGCGAAGGCACCAGAAAGTCGCGCGCGCCCTCCGGCGAGGAGGCGGTGAGGATCGGCGTCTGAAACTCGAAGAAGCCCTGGGATTTCATCCGCTGGCGCAGCGAATCGATCACCTGGCCGCGCAGCATGATGTTGGCGTGCAGCTTCTCGCGGCGAAGGTCCAGGAAGCGGTATTTGAGCCGCGTCTCCTCGGGATAGGGAAGGTCGCCGAAGACCGGCAGCGGCAGCTCGGCGGCGGGGCCGAGCACCTCGATCTCGGTGACATAGACCTCGACGAGGCCGGTCGGCATGTCGGGGTTTTCTGTGCCGGCGGGGCGCTTGCGCACCTCGCCGTCGAGGCGCGCGACCCATTCGGAGCGCAGCTTCTCCGCGGCTTTGAAGGCGGGCGAATCCGGGTCGACCACGCATTGGGTGAGGCCGTAATGATCGCGCAGATCGATGAACAGAACCCCGCCGTGGTCGCGAATGCGGTGGCACCAGCCGGAGAGACGGATTTTCTCGCCGGCGTGGGCCTCGCGCGGCTCTCCACAATTATGCGAACGATAGCGATGCATTTTGCGTGTCTTTTGTCTCGTAGGGAGGGACGTTTCTAGCCGCGGAGAAGCGCAGGGGGAAGGGCCGGTGTCAAGCCGGAGCGTCGCGCTGCGGGCGCGACCGCCACGCCATGGCGGACGAACGGAAGCGCAGCCTCAGCCGGACGCGCCGATACGGGCGGCGGGGCGCGAGCGCGGCCGACGCTCGCCGCCGACGATGGCGAAAGCGGAAGGCGCCGCCAGCAGCGTCTCGACCAGAGCGAGATTGAGGCGATGGCCGCCGCGGTAGGAGCGGAAAGCGCCGACGATCGGCGCGCTGGCGAGGGCGAGATCGCCGAGCACATCCAGCATCTTGTGGCGGACGAACTCGTCGGCGAAGCGCAGCCCCTGCGGATTGAGCGCGCGGCCCTCCGAGAGGACGATGGTGTTGTCCAGCGAGGCGCCGAGCGCCCTGCCCTCTCGCCACAGACGCTCTGCGTCCGACAGAAAGCCGAAGGTGCGGGCGCGGGCGATCTCGGCGCGAAAGCTCGCCGGCGTCAGCCGCATCCGCCGCCGCATGCGGCCGATGGGCGCGGCGGCGTAGGAAATCTCGACATCCATGGAGAAGCCGCCCGCGGGCGCGGGAGCCAGCTCCGCCCAAGCGGCGCCGTCGGCGACGCGCACGGGCGCGCGAATCACAATGGCGCGGCGCGGCGCGTCGAGCGCCACGATTCCGGCCTCGTCGATGGCCGCGACGAAGGCCGCCGCCGAGCCGTCCATCGCCGGAACCTCCGGCCCGTCGACCTCGATGGCGACATTGTCGACCCGAAGGCCGCGCAGCGCCGCCATCAAATGCTCGATCGTCGAGATGGACGCGGCGCCGGCGCCGAGACGCACGCAAAGATCGGTGGAGGAGACATTGCGCGCCTCGGCGCGCAGCGCATCCACGCCGCCGAGCCGCGAGAACACAATTCCCGAGCCTGCTTCGGCGGGCGTCAGAAGGAGCCGCGAGGCGAGGCCGCTATGCGCGCCGACGCCGTCCAGCGCCACTGCGGCGCCGAGCGTCGTCTGCGTCCTCGTCGGTCGATGCGACGTCATCGATTTCGTCTCACTCCGGGACAGCGGTCGAGTCCGCCGCGCGCGCGATGATGCGCGATTGTGGCGAAGCGGCGCCGGCGCAGAATAATCCGCGCCGCAGCGGGGCTCCAGTCACGGTTTTTTACAAAATGTTACAGCCGACACGAATGAGAAAAGGCCCGCCGGAGCGGGCCTTTCACAGTTTTCGCGAGCCGGCGACGAGAGATCAGTTGTTGATCTGGCGGCGCAGGAAGGCCGGGATCTCGAGCTGCTCCTCCTCGATCGAGCGGGCCTGCGCGACGCGGCGGCCATGCGGATCGAGGCCGGCGTGTCCGGCCGGCTGCTGCGGCGCCTGGGGAACCGGGCGCTTGGCGTATTCCGCATGTCCCTGGGAGGGCGCGGGAGCCTGCGGGCGCATCTGCGGACGCGGCGCGGCGGCGGCCGCCGGCCCCTGCAGCGCATCCTCCTGACGGCTCGCGCCGAAGGAGGCGAGACGCTCCAGCAGCGTGCGGCGGCGGGCCGCCTCCGGCGCCTGGGCGGCGGCGTCGCCGCGCGCCTGGCGATACTGCTCCTGCACCGGACGCGGGAAGTCCTCGATCTGCGGCATGCGCATGCGCGGCAGCTCGGCGGCCGGCGGGATGTAGGGCTCATGCGCCTCCATCATCGGCGCCGGCTGCGGCGCGGGTTCCGGCGCATAGACCGGACGCGTCGCCACCTGCTCGAGATAGACATCGCGCGAGGGCGCCTGCGCCTGCTGCGGCTCGCCATAATAGGGCGAGGGCTGCTGGCGCTCGACCGGGGCCGGCGCGGGCTCGGGCGCATAGGCCGGAGCCGCATAGGCCTGCTGCGGAGCCGGCTCGGCGACCGTCTGGACGAAAGACACCCGGCCCTGCGCCGCCACCTGGGCGCGCAGACGCTCGGCGGCCTCCAGCACGCGGGCTTCCGCGGCGGCGGCGTCCTCGGCGGCGGTGGAGGGCAGATCGATGCCCGTCGCCACCACCGACACGCGCACGACGCCCTCGAGCGAAGAATCGAAGGTCGCGCCGAGGATGATGTTGGCGTCCTCGTCCACTTCCTGGCGGATGCGGCTCGCCGCCTCGTCCACCTCGTATAGGGTGAGGTCGTTGCCGCCGGTGATCGAGATCAAGAGGCCGCGGGCGCCCTTCATCGACACTTCGTCGAGCAGCGGATTGGCGATGGCCGCCTCCGCCGCCAGGCTGGCGCGGCGCTCGCCGGTGGCCTCGCCCGTGCCCATCATCGCCTTGCCCATGCCGCGCATGATCGAGCGCACATCGGCGAAGTCGAGATTGATGAGGCCTTCCTTGACCATGAGATCAGTGACCGAGGCGACGCCCGAATAGAGCACCTGATCGGCCATGGCGAAAGCGTCGGCGAAGGTCGTCTTCTCCGTGGCGATGCGGAAAAGATTCTGATTCGGGATGATGATCAGAGTGTCGACCGACTTCTGCAATTCGGCGATGCCGCCCTCGGCGATGCGCAGACGACGCGCGCCCTCGAAATGGAAAGGCTTGGTCACGACGCCGACGGTCAGAATGCCCATCTCGCGCGCGGTGGCGGCGATGACCGGCGCCGCGCCCGTGCCCGTGCCGCCGCCCATTCCGGCGGTGACGAAGACCATATGCGCGCCATTGAGGTGCTCGCGGATCTCGTCCTTGGCCTCTTCCGCGGCGGCGCGGCCGACTTCCGGCTGCGCGCCGGCGCCGAGGCCTTCCGTCACCTGCAGGCCCATCTGAATGATGTGCTCGGCGCGCGCCGAGGCGAGCGCCTGCGCGTCGGTGTTGGCGATCAGAAAGTCCACCCCGGAGAGGCCCGACATGATCATATTGTTGACAGCGTTGCCCCCGCCGCCGCCGACGCCGCACACCAAAATGCGGGGCTTCAATTCCCGGAGCTCGGGCGCCTTGAGATTGATCGTCATCGCCAGACCTTTCGACTGATTTTCATGCGACTGCGCGTCGGTTGCCATCCCCGGAGCGTTTCGCCGACGCGCGCCTCGCTCTCCATGCTCGAAATGCTCAGAAACTGTCTCTCAACCACTGTCCGACCCGAGAGATGTACCCATTGGTCCCGGTCCCGCGCGTCTCCGCCTCGCGACGCGGCTCGAAATATTCGCGCCCCGCGAATTGCGGATAGACGAGCAGGCCGACGGCCGCGGCGAAAGCCGGGCTCCTGGCCGATTCGGGCAGGCCGTCTATGCCGGCCGGCCGGCCGACGCGCACCTGTCCGCCCAGAATGCGGCGGGCCGCCTCCGGCAGGCCCGTGAGCATGCAGGCGCCGCCGGTGAGCACCACGCGCCGCCCCGCATGCGCCGAGAAGCCGGACGCCGCCAGACGGTCGCGCAGGAACTCCAAAGTCTCCTCGACGCGCGGACGAATGATGCGCACGAGATGCGATTTCGGCGCATGCGCCGGATGCTCGCCGCTCTCGCCCACATGATCGAAGGCGATCGTCTCGCGATCGTCGGAGGGAGAGGAGATCGCCGCGCCATAGAGCGTCTTCAGACGCTCGGCGTCGCTCAGACGACAGTCGAGGCCGCGGGCGATATCCATGGTGATGTGATTGCCGCCGAGCGTCACCGCATCGACATGCGCCAGCGCGCCGCCAGCGAAGACGGCGAGCGAGGTGACGCCCGCGCCCATGTCGATGACGATGGCGCCGAGCTCGGCCTCATCGGCCTCCAGCACGGCGAGGCCGGCGACATAAGGCGCCGCGGCGGCCGCCTCAATGCCGAGATGACAGCGCTCCACCGCGACCAGAAGATTGCGCATCGCCGCCTGATCGCAGCTCGCGACATGGAGATCGACGCCGAGCTCGCCGCCGACCATGCCGGCCGGCTCGCGAATGCCTGGCGTGCCGTCCAGCGAGAAGCCGGTGGGCAGCGAATGCACGACCACGCGGCCGCGCTCCATCACATGGGCGGCGGAAGCCTCGAGCACGCGATGCACGTCGGAGGGCGCGACGGCGCCGGAGACGACGCGCGTCTTGGCGGCGAAATGCTGCGAAGCGAGGCGGCCGCCGGAAGCGGTGACGACGATGGCGTCGATCTGCGAGCGCGCCATGCGCTCGGCCGCGTCGACCGTGCGACGCAGCGCGCTCTCCACCTCCTCCATATCGACGATCTGGCCGGCCTTCACGCCGCGCGAGCGCTGATGGCCGATGCCGAGCACGCGCGCACGATGCGTGCGCCCGCGCGGCGAGCCGTCGCCGACCGGCGTCAGCCGCGCGATGATGCAGGCGATCTTCGACGTGCCGACGTCGAGCACCGCCATGGTCGCGCTGCGACGAGCGCCGAGCTGCTTCATTCGCGGCGGGAAGAGATGTGGCTTCATGTCTGGCCGCCCTTGTGTGAACCACGCGAACTCGCGGCCGCACGCGTAGCGGCCGCCTCCTCGGAGAGGCGCGCCGCCACGCGTCCCGGCGCGCGCAAATCAATCGAGATCACATCCTTATCGAGGATCCTGGCCTCACGCTGGAGTCGTTGCAGAATGGCGAGCGCCGCCTCTGGATCCTGCTCGGGGAGCTTGACCTCGACGCCATTGGTCATGTCGAGCGACCAGCGCCGCCCGGAGACGAGAATGCCGGCGCGCACGCGCGATTTGAGATCGCCGGCGGCCTCCAGCAGCCGCATATATTCGTCGAGCCGCTTCTCCGCGCCCTCGCCGACGACGAAGGGCAGGCCCAGAAATCGCTCGTCGCGCATCTCGTCGATGACGACGCCATCGGCGGCGACGACAGAGAGCTTGCCGTCGCGCTGCCAGAGCGCGAAGGGCCGACGCCCCTCGAGCGCAATAATGAGCCGATCGGGATAGAGCTTCAGCACGCGCGCGCTCTCCACCAGCGGCAGCGCGGTCAGCCGCTCGCGAATCGTCTCGGCGTCGAGAAAGAGCAGCGAATGCGTGGGCTTCACGCCCGAAGCGGCGAGCACGTCGCCCTCGGAGAGCTCGCCGAGCCCGCTGATGGTGACGACCTCGATGGAAAAGCCGAGCGCGCGCGCCACGATATCACGCGGCGCGCCATTGCGGGCGACGAATTCCGCATAGCCGCCATTATGCGCGACGCCGACAAAGCCGACGCCGCCGAACAGCAGAGCGAGCGCCGCCGTGCCGATTCCCGGCAGAGCGGCGAGCCGCGACAGACGCCCGCGCTCCGTGCGCGGAGCCGCCGCCGGGCGGGAGCGCCGCTCGGCCGGCTGGGAAGCGACGGGATTTACGTAAGGAGCGGAATAGGCGCCGGGCTGAAGAGCGCCGGCTTGATACGAAGCTTGGACGGGATGCGGATGCGCGACATCGAAGAGAGCCTCGACAGGCTCTCTCAACGATCGCAGGACGCGTCTTCCACCATCCATCTTACGAGCTCGCCAAACGAATATCCGGCATATGCCGCCATTTCGGGAACCAGCGAGGTCTCGGTCATGCCCGGCTGCGTGTTGACCTCCAGCACGACGAGCTCGCCCGTACCTCCGGGTCGATCGTCGTATCGAAAGTCCGCACGGCTGACGCCACGACAGCCGAGAGCCCGATGGGCCTCGAGCGCCAACTGTTGGACCTCTTGGTAAATATTTTGTTTAAGATTCGCCGGAAGCACGTGTTTCGACCCGCCTTTCGCGTATTTCGCGTCGAAACCGTAGAAGTCCTCCGACACGGGGAGTATCTCGATGACGTCGAGAGCGCGGTCGCCCATCACCGCGCAAGTGAGCTCGCGGCCGTCGACGAAATTCTCCGCCAGCATGAAATCGCCGTGGCGCCAGTCGGCGGCGGCCAGCTCCTGCGGCGGATGCGAGCGCCCCTCCTTGACGATGAAGACGCCGAAGGACGACCCCTCGCTCACCGGCTTCAGCACGTAAGGGGGCTCGAGGGCGTGGGCCTTGGCCGCCTCGAGACGATGCACGACCCGGCCCCGCGGCACAGGCACTCCGGCCGCCGCCATCACGCTCTTGGCCACATCCTTCTTCATCGCCAGAGACGAGGCGAGCACGCCGGAATGCGTGTAGGGGATGCGCAGAATCTCCAGCACGCCCTGAATGGCGCCATCCTCGCCGAAGCGTCCATGCAGCGCGTTGAAGGCCACATCCGGCGCGAGCTTGGCCAGAACCTCGGCGACGTTGCGGCCGACATCGACGCGGGTGACGCGAAAGCCGACGCTCTCCAGCGCATTGGCGCTGGCCTCGCCCGAGCGCAGCGAGACCTCTCGCTCCGAGGAGAATCCGCCCATGAGCACGGCGACGTGAACGGCGACGGGAGCAGTCATGACGCACCTTCGAGTTGTGCGAGGGCTTCGACCCTCGGTTGGATTTGCGAATGGGCCGGCGGGGCGCGGACGGCGCGCCGCAGGTCACAGGTTGGCATAGGCCTCGTCGTCGTCAGCGCTCGCCCATTCCGTAAAGGTCGAGAAGCAATCCTGGTCCATATGAGGGACGCGCTCGAGCGAAACACCCTCGTCGTCGATCACGAAACGCAGAGAATCTCCCGGCTGCAAGCGGAGATATTCGCGTAGGGCGCGCGGCAGCGTGATCCGATGATCCACTCCGAGCGTCGCATAGACCGACCGTCTCATCTCCGCCTCCCCCGCTCTCACTCCGCCCGCCGCCAAATTTCGATATCCCCCGCCTGTTTCGCGAGCCTGTAGCCATCGAGCGCGCCGGCCATTTCCGGGCGCTTCAGCACCCATTCCCGCGTCGCCCGATCTTCGGCGACGATAATGTCCGGCCGCCCGGCGCGAATATCCTCGGCCAGCGCGGCGAGATCGGCGCTGCGCCGCGCCTCCAGCCGCTGGCGGCGTTCCGGCCCCGCCGTCTCCAGCAGGCGGCCGACGGCCGCGGTGACGAAGAGCGCGTTCTGGCGGCCGACCCACTCGCCGGCGAGCCGACGCGTCAGAGGATGGCCGAAATCGAGCTGGCTGGCGATGGTCGCGATGCGCGGATGCGGCGGCGCGACCGCGGCCACGGCGGCCGTGAGGCCCTCGTGCTCCTCGCGATCGGTCAGCTGCTCGACGATTCCGAAATAGGCCGGCGCGGCGAGCAGCGCCGGCACGAACAGGAATTTCGTCAGCGCCGCGCGCAGGCCCGTCGCGTCGTCGCGAAGCGCGAAAAATATCCAGGCGAACAGCAGCAGAACCATCGCCGGATAGGCGTGATTCATCCAGCCCTTCCCCTGCAGCAGAAAGGCGGCGAAAAAGCCGAGAGAGGCGGCGAGCGCGACGAGCGACGCCCGGCCGAGCGCAGCCCCGCGCGCCGCGACGAGAAAGCCCGCCAGCAGCGCCAGATAGGCGAGCGCGAGCGAATGCGCGAGAAAATGGCCGAGATCGTCGCGCGCCGGTCCATAGACCTCGAGCGCGAGCGGCAGCGCCTCGCCGACATACGCCGGAAAAGCGATCAGCGTCGCGCCGATCGCGACGACGGCGGCGAGCGCCGCGGCGACCAGCTCCGCCCGTAGCAAGGCGCGCGCGCTGCGCTCCCGCCACGCGAGCGCCAGCGCCGGCAAAATGATGGCGAGGATGAAATGCGGCTTCATCGCCACGGCGAGACCGCCGCAAAGTCCCGCGACGAGGCGCGCGAGGCGCGGCGCCGGCGCGCGCTCCTCCGCCAGCGCGGCGAGCAGCGGCAGCAGAGCGAGCAGAGCGATATGCTCACGCTCGGCGAAGACGATCTCCGGCGCGACCAGCAGCAGAAAGATTGCGGCGTTGAGCAGCGGCATCCATTCACGCCGGCCGCGCGCCGCGCCATGCCGCAGCAGCAGGAAGGACAAGCCAATGGAGCCCGCCGCGGCGAGAAACACCAGCGCCGCGACCATCGCCTCCGTCGGAAGATGCAGCGCGCGGGCCAGCAGCACGGCCGGCATGAGCGAGAGAAAGGCCGCCGGCGGATTGGGATCGCTCGCCTCGACATAGGCGATGCGCCCGTCGAGAACCTTCTCGGCGAAAGTCAGGAACCAGGAGACGTCGCAATCGATATGGCCGATGAGCTGCTGCGCGACGGCGACAACAGCGAGCGCCGCGCCGAGCAGCGGGCTCGAAAGCAGCTCCGCGAGCCCGTCGCTCTCGACGTTCGCGCGCGCGCTCTTCTCGAGGACGGTCATGAGAGGGCGAGGCCGATCCGCTTGATCTCCCAGCGCAGCACAACGCCGCTCTTCTCCCGCACGCGCCGCCGCACCTCCTCGCCCAGCGCCTCGACGTCGGCGGCCGTCGCCTGGCCGCGATTGACGAGGAAATTGCAATGCATCTCGCTGACCTGCGCATCGCCGATCACGAGCCCGCGGCAACCGGCCTCGTCGATCAATTGCCAAGCTTTATGGCCGGGCGGATTGGCGAAAGTGGAGCCGCCCGTCTTCTCGCGAATGGGCTGCGAGGCTTCGCGCGCCTGCGTGATGCGCTCCATCTCCGCGAGGATCGTCGCGGGATCGCCCTTGCGGCCCTGATACAGCGCCTGCGTGAAGATCACATCGTCCGGCGCATCGCTATGGCGATAGGAGAAGCCGAGATCGGCGTTGGCGTAGACGCGCGCGTTGCCGGAACGATCGACGCCGCGCGCCTCGAGCAGCGCATCCTTGGTCTCGCCGCCATGCGCGCCCGCATTCATGCGCAGCGCGCCGCCGACGCCGCCCGGAATGCCGCGATAGAAAGCGAGACCGTCTATGCCGGCGTCCGCCGCCGCGCGCGCGAGCTTCACATCGGGAACGGCCGCGCCGACGCGAATGCGCTCGCCCTCCTCCACCGTAATGGCGCCGAAGCCCTTGGCCGTCAGCCGCACCACCACGCCCGGCACGCCGCCGTCGCGCACGATGAGATTGGAGCCGAGGCCGATGATTGTGACCGGGATCTCGCGCGGCAAACGCGCGAGAAAGTAAGCGAGATCGTCCTCGTCCGCCGGCGAGAAGAGAAGCTGCGCCGGCCCGCCGACTCGAAACCAGGTGAGCGGCGCGAGCGGCTCATTGGCGGAAAGACGCCCACGCAATTCGGGCGCGAGCGCGACGATCTCGGCCGAGATATCCGGAAAGCTCATCCGCAATCTCCGTGCGCGATTCCTTCTCCCGCGCGCGGGAGAAGGTGGCCTCGCGAAGCGAGGTCGGATGAGGGTCCGTGGATTTTTCCTACAACATGAGAACGCAGCGAAACGAGGAGCCCGAAGCTTCGGCGCAGACCCTCATCCGACCCGGCTACGCCGGGCCACCTTCTCCCACCAGTGGGAGAAGGAGCGCGCGTTCTGCATGTCTGCGCAAGCGTCATGGCGCGAGCTCCGCCAATTGCGCCGGCAGCGCATAAGCCCATTTCGTAATGTCGCCGGCGCCGAGAAACACCACATAATCCCCCGGCGCGGCGATCTCGCGGATCAATCCCGGCAGCTCCTGCGGCGAAGCGAAGGCGCTCGCGCGCTCATGCCCTTGCGCATCAGCGGCGCGCGCCAGCGCCGGGCCGTCGACGCCTTCTATCTTGCTCTCGCCGGCCGGATAGACATCGGCGATCAGCGCGACATCGGCGTCGCTGAAGCAGTCGGCGAATTGATCGAACAAGGATTGCAGCCGCGTGTAGCGATGCGGCTGCATGATGGCGATTACCTTGCCCTTGGTGGAGGCGCGCGCGGCGCGCAGCACGGCGGCGATCTCGACCGGATGATGGCCGTAATCGTCGAAGATGGAAACGCCCTTCCACTCGCCCGTCTTGGTGAAGCGCCGTTTCACGCCCTCAAAGCGCGCGAGCCCGTCGCGAATCTTGTCTGCGGGAACGCCGAGCCGATACGCCACCGCAATGGCGGCCGTGGCGTTGAGCGCATTGTGCCGTCCCGCCGCCGGCAGCAGCAGCTCATCGAGCCGCGTCTCTGCGCCGCTGTCACGATCGCGCAGCAGAACCGAAAAGCGTCCGACGCCGCCGGAAAGATCGAGATCGAGCAAGCGCGCCTCGGCCTCCGCGCTCTCGCCATAGGAAATGACGCGGCGATCCTCGACTTGGCCGATGATCTCGCGCGCGGTCGGATGATCGAGGCAGACGGCCGCGAAGCCATAGAATGGCAGATTTTCGATAAAGCTACGAAAGCCCTTCTTCACGCCGTCGAAATCGCCGAAATGATCCAAATGCTCGGGATCGACATTGGTCACGATGGCGACTTCCGCCGGCAGCTTCAAGAATGTGCCGTCGCTCTCGTCGGCTTCCACCACCATCCATTCGCCGGCGCCCGGCCGCGCATTCGTGCCATAGGCGTTGATGATGCCGCCGTTCACGACCGTCGGATCGAGGCCGCCGGCGTCGAGCAGAGTGGCGACCAGCGAGGTGGTCGTCGTCTTGCCATGCGTCCCGGCGACGGCGACGCAGCGCTTGTCGCGCATCAGCTCCGCGAGCATCTCCGCGCGCTTGACCACGGGCAGGCGCCGCGCGCGCGCCGCGACGAGCTCGGGATTGTCGCGCTTGATCGCGCTCGACACGACGACGACGGCGGCCTCGCCCAGCCATTCGGCGTCATGCCCGACATGCACGCACGCGCCCTTGCCGGCGAGCCGTTGCAGATTGGCGCTGTCGGCGGCGTCCGTGCCCTGCACATCATAGCCTTGCGCGAGCAGAATTTCGGCGACGCCGGACATTCCGATTCCGCCAATGCCGACGAAATGAATGGGGCCGAGACGGCGCGGCATTCTCATATCTGACTCCCCGGCGCCGGCGCGGCGCTCTCTCTCTTCTGCGCGACGGCGAGCACGAGATCGGCGAGTCGCTCGGCCGCGTCGGTCACGCCGACGCTTTTCGCCGCCTGCGCGCGCCGCTGCAATTCGCCGCCGTCTGCCGCGAGCGCGGCGATGCGTTCGGCGAGCCATTGCGGCGTGAAATCGGCTTGGCGCACGACCTCCGCCGCGCCGGATTTCGCCAGCACGGCGGCGTTGGCCGCCTGATCTTGGTCCAACGCATGCGGCAGCGGCACGAGAATGCTCGGCCGCCCGATCGCCGCCAGCTCGGTGACGGTGGAGGCGCCGGCGCGCGCGATCACGAGATGCGCATGCGCGATGCGCTCCGGCAGATCGGCGAAGAAGGGCGCGATCTGCGCGACAATTCCGGCGCGCGCATAAGCCATGGTGACGCGCGCGAGATCTTCCTCGCGCGCCTGCTGCGTCAGCTCGATGCGCTCGCGCAAATCCTTCGGCAGAGATTCGAGCGCCGCCGGCACGATATCAGACATCACCCGCGCGCCCTGCGAGCCGCCGGTGACGAGCAGGCGCAGCTTGCTATCCTCGAAGCCCGGATAGGGCGTCGCGGCGGCGGCGAGCGCGGCGGGACGCAGCGGATTGCCGGTGACGACAATCTTTTCGGCCAGCGCAGCCGAAACGCCGGCGAGCGGAAAGCCCGACGCAACGCTATCGACGCGGCCGGCGAGAAAGGAATTGGCGCGGCCCATCACCGCATTCGCCTCGTGCAGCACGGTGGGAATGCGCAAAAGCGAGGCGGCGAAGAGCGGCGGCACGCTGGGATAGCCGCCGAAGCCGACGACGGCGAGCGGGCGAATGCGCCGCAGGAGAAGCAGCGCTTGCAAGGCGCCGACGCCGAGCGTCGCAATGGCCTTCGCCTTGGCGAGGGCCGAGCCGCCGCGCGGCGTCGCGGAAGCGATCGTGTGCATTGCGCGCGCAGGAAATTCGCCGCCATAGCGCAAGGCGCGCTCATCGGTGACGAGCTCCACCTCGAGCCCGCGCGCGCGCAGCGCATACGCCAGCGCTTCAGCTGGAAAGAGATGCCCGCCGGTGCCGCCGGCGGCGAGCAGAACGGGCGCGCTCATGCCGCCGCTCCCATCGGCGCGGGGCCGACATGCGCCGTCTCGACGATGGGTTCTATATGCGGGCGCCGACGCGTGACGGCGAGCAGAAAACCGAAGCCGAGCGCCAGCGAGATGAGCGAGGAGCCGCCATAGGAGATGAAGGGAAGCGTCATGCCCTTCGACGGCATGAGCTGCAGATTGACCGCCATATTGATCGCAGCCTGCAGGCCGAACAGCATGACGAGGCCGGCGGTCGCAAAGCCGCAGAAGGCGTCGTCATTGCGCGAGGCGGAATAGAGTCCGCGCAGCACGATGAGGCTGTAGATCGCCGCCACCGCCATACAGACGAAGAGGCCGAACTCCTCGCCGATGACGGCGAAGATCGTATCCGTATGCGCATCCGGCAAGATGCGCTTCAGCGTGCCTTCGCCCGGCCCTTTGCCGAACCAGGAGCCGCTGATGAAGCTGTAGAGCGCCGTATCGGCCTGGAATGTGTCGGCGACGCCCTGCCCCGCCGCTTGCGGATCGAGAAATCGCGTCACGCGCGCATGCACATGCGGCAAAAACTTATAGGCCGCGACCGCGCCGACCGCGCCTGCGCCGCCGACGCCGAAAATCCAGAACCAGTGAATGCCGGCCATGAACAGCAGCCCCGCCCAGACGAGCGAGATCAGCATGGTCTGGCCGATGTCCGGCTGCAGCACCAACGGCGCGACGGTGACGGGCAGCAGAGCGATGGCGAGCAGATTGCCGGGAACGTCCTTGCGCTTGGCGCCTTCCGAAAACGCCCAGGCCGCCATGATGACGAAGGCCGGCTTCAAAAATTCGGAGGGCTGAACGCCGAAGATCCAGCGCTTGGCGCCCTTCACCTCCTGGCCGAAGAACAGCGTGCAGACGACGAGCGCGAGCGAGACGATCCACAGCAGTATCGCCGCACGGCGCACATGACGCGGCGTGAGAAAGGAGACGCCGATCATCACGAGGACCGCTGGACCGAGATACAGCACCTGCCGATGCACGAAATAGAAGGTGGAGAGATGCAGCCGCTCGGCGACGGGCGGGCTGCCGGCCATGGCGAAGACGAGGCCGCAGACGATGAGCAGCGCGACGCCGACGAGGAGCCAGCGATCGATCGTCCAGGCCCAATCAGAGAAAGTGGAACGCTCCGCGCGCGAGATCATAGGCTTTCTCCGGCAATGGGCGCATGCGCATGCAGCTCGCACGCGAGCAGGCGAAAAGCGTCGCCGCGCGCTTCGAAATTGGCGAATTGATCATAAGAGGCGCAGGCCGGCGACAGCAGCACCACGGGCTCGCGCGCCTCGCTCAGCGCGGCCTCCTCGGCCGCGCGCGCGATCGCCGCATCGAGCGTTCCGCATTGCTCATAGGTCACGGCGCCCTCGAGCGTGCGCGCGAAATCCTGCGCCGCCGCGCCGATGAGATAGGCTTTGACGATGCGCGGGAAGAGCGGACGCAGCGGCTCTATGCCGCCCTCCTTGGCCTTGCCGCCGGCGATCCAGAAAATATCGTCATAGGAGAGCAGCGCCTTCTCCGCGGCGTCGGCGTTGGTGGCTTTCGAGTCGTTGACGAAGACGACGCGTCCGCGACGCCCCACCTCCTCCATGCGATGCGGCAGGCCGGGATAGGTGAGCAGCCCGCGCGCGATCTCCGCGCAGGAGAGCCCGCAATGCCAGGCGGCGGCGGCGGCGAAGGCGGCGTTCTGCGCATTATGCGCGCCGCGCAATGCGCGCGCGCCCTCGAGATCGCCGAGCGTCTCGGTCTCCTCCGGCGCATGGCCGGCCTCGCGATAGAGCGCCTTGCGGTCCTCGATGAAAAAGCCCCAATCGAGCGCGCGCGCGGCGGAGACGGGATAGATGCGCTGACCCTCGCGGCCTCGCTCGGTCAGCCGCGCGCCGATCGCGTGAGAGAAAGCGTCGTCGACGCCGATCAGCGCGACATCGGCGCCGGCGACGAGACGTTCCTTCACCGCAGCGTAATTCTCCATCGTTCCGTGCCGGTCGATATGATCCGGCGTCAGATTGATGAGAATGCCGATGGACGGCGCGAGCGAAGGCGTGAGATCGATCTGAAAGGACGAGCATTCGATGACGTGAATGCGCGCCTCCGAGGGCGGCTCGAGATCGAGAATCGGCGTGCCGATATTGCCGCCGAGCTGCACGTCCTTGCCGGCGCTGCGCAGAAGATGCGCGATCAGCGCCGTCGTCGTCGATTTGCCATTGGTGCCGGTGATGGCGATGAAGGGCGCGCCGGGCGCCTTCGCCTGCCGCTCACGACAGAACAGCTCTATGTCGCCGATCACCTCGACGCCCGCCTCACGCGCGCGCGCGACGGTCCAATGCGGCTCTGGATGTGTCAGCGGCACGCCGGGCGAGAGAATGAGCGCGGAGAACTCGCGCCAATCCGCGCTCGTCAGATCGACGATCTCGACGCCCTGCGCCTGCGCCTTGGCGCGGCCGGCCTCGCCATCGTCCCAGGCGGCGACATTCGCGCCGCCTGCGATCAACGCGCGCGCCGTCGAGAGGCCGGAGCCGCCGAGCCCAAAGAGCGCGACCTTGCGCCCTGCAAATGTCGTCGCCGGAGTCATGCGCTCACCTCAGCTTCAGCGAGGAGAGCCCGAGAAGGGCGAGCACGAAGGAGATGATCCAGAAGCGAATGACGATCTGCGGCTCGGTCCAGCCCATCTGCTCGAAGTGATGATGGATCGGCGCCATGCGAAACACCCGCTTGCCGGTGAGCTTGAAGCTCGCCACCTGCACGATGACGGAGGCGCCCTCGAGCACGAAGAGGCCGCCGATGATGACGAGCACGAACTCCTGCTTGATGGCGACCGAAATGGTTCCGAGCAATCCGCCGAGCGCGAGCGAGCCGGTGTCGCCCATGAAAATCTGCGCCGGCGGCGCGTTGAACCACAGAAAGCCGAGGCCGGAGCCGATGAGCGCCGCGCAGACGATGGTGAGCTCGCCGGTGCCAGCGACGTGATTGACGCCGAGATAATCCGAGAAGATCGAATTGCCGACGAGATAGGCGATGATGGCGAAAGCCCCAGCGGCGATCATCGACGGCACGATGGCGAGGCCGTCGAGACCATCGGTGAGATTGACGCAATTGCCCGCCGCCACGATGACGAAGGCGCCGAAGGGAATGAACAGCCAGCCGAGCGAGAAGGCGTAGCCCTTGAGCAGCGGCAGCGCCAGCTTGGACATATTGTCGCCGCCGACCGTGGTGAGCGCATAGCAGGCGAGGCCAGCGACCGCGAACTCGAGCGCGAGCCGCGCCTTGCCGGAAAAGCCTTTGTGCGATTGCTTCGTCACCTTCAGATAATCGTCGTAGAAGCCGATCGCGCCGAAAGAGGCGGTGACGAGAATGACGATCCACACATAGGAGTTCTTCAAATTCGCCCAGAGGAGAGTGGCGACGAGCAGACCCGAGAGGATCATCAGCCCGCCCATGGTCGGCGTGCCTTTTTTGGTGAGCAGATGCGAGGCCGGGCCGTCCTCGCGAATGGGCTGGCCCTTGCCCTGCTTTATGCGCAGCGCATCGATGATGGAGGGGCCGAAGAAAAAGACGAAGAACAGCGCCGTCGCCGCCGCGCCGGCGGCGCGGAAGGTGATGTAGCGGAAGAGGTTCAGCGGACCGAAGAGATGCGAGAAGTCCGCGAGCAGCGTCAGCATTCGTCTTTTCCTTTACGAGGCCGCTTCGGTTTCGGCCGGGAATTTCGTTCTGATCGCCTCGACGATGCGCGCCATGCGCGAGCCGTTCGAGCCCTTGATCATGACCACATCGCCCGGCGCGAGCGCGGAGAGAACCGCTTCCTCGAGCTCGGCGGCGTTGGCGCGATGCGCGCCGCGCATAGGCTCGGGTGCGGCGTAGAACAGCCGCGCCATCAGCGGGCCGGCGGTGAAGAGGAGATCGACGCTCGCCGCCTCGAGGTCTTTGGCGAGTCCCGCGTGCAATTCGCCGGCGCTCGGCCCGAGCTCCAGCATGTCGCCGAGAACGGCGATGCGTCGCCGCGCGCTCTTCTCCGCGCCGATGAGATCGAAAGCCGCGCGCATGGAGGTGGGATTGGCGTTGTAGCTCTCGTCGATGAGCGTGAGGGCGCCGCCGCCGATCGCGAGCGTCTCGCGACGGCCGCGTCCCTTGGGCGGCGCGAAATCGGCGAGCGTCTCCGCCGCCTCGGCGATATCTATGCCGAAGACATGGGCGATGGTCAGCACGGCGAGCGAATTGATCGCGAAATGCTTGCCCGGCGCGCCGATGCGATAACGCAGGCGGCGGCCGAAAATCTCCGCCTCGGCGACTTGGCTCTCGCCGTCGTAGGAGAGCAGCCGCGCCTGCGCGGCCTCGCTCTCGCCGAAGGAGAAGACATGCGCGGCTCGGGAGGCGGCGGCGCCTTCCAGCAGCGTCTCATAAGTCTCGTCGTCGCGATTGATGATGGCGACGCCGCCTTCGACGAGGCCGGAAAAAACCTCGGACTTCGCCGCCGCTATGGCCTCGAGCGAGGCGAAATGCTCGAGATGCACGGGCGCGACGCGCGTCACCACGGCGACATGCGGCTCGACGAAGCGCACGAGCGACGCGATCTCGCCCGCGTGATTCATGCCGATCTCGAATAGGCCGTAGCGCGCCGACGCCGGCATTCGCGAGAGCGACAGCGGCACGCCCCATTGGTTGTTGTAGGACGCGGCGGAGGCGTGCGTCTCGCCGAAGCGCGAGAACAACGTCTTCGCCATGTCCTTGGTCGAGGTCTTGCCGACCGAGCCGGTGATCGCCGCTATAAAGGCGGGCGAGCGCTCGCGCGCGCGGGCGCCGAGATATTCCAGCGATTCCTGCACATCGCGCACGACATAGAGCGGCGAGAGATCACGAAATTCGCTCGCGTGCGCGTCGTCGATCACCGCGCCCGCGGCGCCGCGCTCGAAAGCCATGCGCACGAAATCATGACCGTCGCGCGCCTCGCCCTTTATGGCGAAGAAGAGATCGCCCGGCGCCAGCGTGCGCGTGTCGATGGAGACGCCATTGACGTCGCGCGGCAAGCCGCCGCTGATGCGCGCGCGCAAGGCCCCGATCAGCCCCAGTCCGGTCCATAGCGCTTGCTGTTTCATTCAAGTCCCACCCTGCAAGGCCGCCTCGACCGCCGCGCGGTCGGAGAATGGCAGGACCTGATCGCCGACGATCTGGCCCGTTTCATGGCCCTTTCCGGCGACCACCAGCGCATCGCCCTCGCGCAGCCAGGAGACCGCCGCGCGGATCGCCGCGGCGCGGTCGCCGATCTCGTGAATCTCCGCGCCCTTCGCGCCGCGCGCCGCCGCCAATATGGCGGCGCGGATCGAGGCCGGCTCCTCGCTGCGCGGATTGTCGTCGGTGACGACGACCACATCCGCCGCGCGCGCCGCGATCTCGCCCATCAAGGGACGCTTGCCTCTGTCGCGATCGCCGCCGGCGCCGAAGACGACGACGAGCCGTCCCTTCGCCAGAGGACGCAGGGCGGCCAGCACCTTGTCCAGCGCATCGGGCTTATGGGCGTAATCGACGAAGACGGGCGCGCCGTCGCGCGCGCCGATGAGCTCCAGCCGTCCGGGCGCGCCGCGCAATTTCTCCAGCGCCGCGAAAACCTGCGCCGGCGCTTCGCCGCAAGCGATCGCCATGCCGACGGCGACCAGCGCATTGGAAATTTGAAACGCGCCGGCGAGCGGCAGAGCGACGGCGAAAGTCTCGTCGCCGCAACGCAGCCGCAAGCGCGAGCCGAGCGCCTGCGCATCCGCCTCGAGCAGCGATATTGCGCGGCCCTTTTCGCCGACATCGAAGATCGTCAGCCCGCGCTTCTCGCAAATGTCGATCACGCGCGCCGCCACGGAACTGTCGGCGTCGATCACCGCCGTCTGGCCGGGCGCCAGCAGCGTATCGAAGAGGCGCATCTTCGCCTCGAAATACTCCTCGAGATCGCGGTGATGATCGAGATGATCGCGCGAGAAATTGGTGAAGGCGCCGACCGTCAGACGCACGCCGTCGAGGCGGCGCTGATCTATGCCGAGCGAGGACGCCTCCATAGCGAGATGGGTGACGCCGCGCACGGCGAGCGCATCGAGCGACTGATGCAGCGCCACAGGTCCCGGCGTCGTCAGCGAGCCGTAATGTGCGCCGTTCTTGTCGACGATTCCGATCGTGCCGAGCGAAGCCGCATCGCGGCCGAGGGTGAGCCAGATTTGGCGCAGGAAATCGACGACCGAGCTTTTGCCGCTGGTGCCTGTCACAGCGGCGACGATCTGCGGCTGGCGCGAGAAAAACCGCGCCGCCGCATGGGCGAGCGCTGCGCGCACATCCGCGACCACCAGCAGCGGCAGCCCGACCTCGGCCGCGTGCGGCGCGACGACCACGCGCGCGCCGCGCGAGCGCGCATCGGCGACATAAGCGAGGCCGTCGCCGGCGTGGCCCGGCACGGCGAAGAAAGCATAGCCTTCGCGCACGTCGCGGCTGTCGGCGGTGACGCCGGCGATATCGAGATCGCCGAGGTTCGCCGCCGTCGCTTCGTCGAGAAGGTCGGAAAATCGCATCAATGCCCTCCCCCGCCGGGAACAGCGGGATTATTGGCTATGCCATAGCCGAGCTTGGCGAGCAGCGGGAAAGGCTGCGTCGGCAATTCGAAGCGCGGCGGCAGGCCGAGCAGCGGGCCGACGCGCTCGATGATCTGCCCCGTCACCTGGCCCGAGTTATAGGCGGCCGTGGCGTAGCCTCCGGTCTCCGGCAGGCCCTGCGGCTCGTCCATTATGGTGAGGAACAAATACTTCGGTTTGTCCGCCGGCGCCACCGCCATGAAAGTGGTGAAGAGGCGGGTCTTGGAATAATGGCCGCCGATCACCTTTTCCGCCGTTCCGGTCTTGCCGCCGACGAAATAGCCGTTGACGTTGACCTTCCTGGCGGAGCCGATCTCGGCGTTGAGCCGCATGAGATAGCGCATGGATTCGCTGGTTTCCGGCCTGATTACCTGCACGGCGCTCTTCTTCGCCTCCTCCTCGCTGCGCTTGAGGAAAGTGGGCGTCATCAGATAGCCGCCGTTCATCAGCGCGCCGACCGCCATCATCGCCTGCAGCGGCGCGACGGCGAGACCATGGCCGAAGGCGATGGTCATGGTGTTCAGCTCGCCCCAATTCTTCGGCACGATCGGCTCGGCGCTCTCCGGCAGCTCGGTGCGCATGCGCGAGAGCTGGCCCATCTTGCGCAAAAACGCCTTGTGCCGCTCGACGCCCTGACCGAGCGCCATGCGCGCCGTGCCGATGTTGGAGGAATGCGTGAACACTTCCGGCAGGGTGAGCACGCGATTGGTGGCGTGATAATCATGGATGCGGAAGCGGCCGAAATTGAGCGTGCCGCGCGCGTCGAGCCGCGAGTTGAGATTGACCTTGCCGGAGTCGAGCGCCATTGCGATGGTGAGCGCCTTGAAGGTGGAGCCCATCTCATAGACGCCGACATTCATGCGATTGATGATCGTCGGATCGCGCATGTCGCCGGGCTTGTTGGGATCATAATCCGGCAGCGAGGCGAGCGCGATGATCTCGCCCGTGTTGACGTCCATGATCGCAGCAGCGCCGGCCTTGGCCTTGAAATGCGCGACGCCTTTTTCCAGCTCGTCGCGAATGGCGTGCGTCGCCTTGATGTCGATCGACAGCGAGATGGGCTTCAGCTCCTCCGGCGTCAGGCTGAAGCCGGCGTCATGCAGATCGGCGAGGCCTTGCCCGTCGATATATTTCTCGATTCCGGCGATGCCGGCGTTGTCGATATTGACATAGCCGAGCACATGCGCGCCCGCCGGCCCATTGGGATAGACGCGCTTGTTCTCCGGCGCGAGGCCGACGCCCGGCAGGCCGAGATGAAACACCTCGTCTCGCTGCTTCGGCGTCACCTCGCGCTTCACCCAGACGAAGCCCTTGCGCGAGGCGAGACGCTCGCGCAATTCGCGCGAGTCGACATTGGGCAGCACCGCAGTCAGCAGCTCCGTCGCCTCGTCCTTGTCGATGAGCCGGCGCGGCTCGGCGAAGACCGACATGGTCTTCACATCGGTCGCGAGTATCTCGCCATTGCGATCGAGCACATCGGGGCGCGAGGCGGCGATGGGCTCGCCGGAGGCGCGGCGCATCGTCGTCGGATCGGGCTTGAAGCCGATGGCGACGAGACGCGCGCCAATGCCGACATAGAGGCAGCAAAAGCCCACGGCGACGATGCGCATGCGCGCGCCTGTCTTGCCGAGCGAGGTGGTGAACAGCCCGTCGAGCGGCCCGCGCAGGCCTCGCTTCGCGGCTTTCGTCACAGTGTCGGCTGTCGTCATCGCGACTTTCCTTTCGGCGTCGTCGGCGCCTCGCTCGCGGCCGGCGTCGTCGCCGCGCCGCCGAGGCCGAGCGCGTCCAGCTTGCGGCCGATCGAGTCGATGCGCTCGGGCTTTTCCGGCAGCGATTGCGCCGTGGCGATCTGCGTGACGGCGACCGGCTTCAGATCGAGATATTTGTCGGCGAGCTCCTGCACGCGCTCGGGCCGCGTCATGAAGGCCCATTCGGCGCGCAGCACGGCGATGGCGTCGCGCTCGCTTTTCGCCTCGCGCTTCATCTTGTTGATCTGCTCGGCGCGCAGCATGGTCTGATATTTGATCGAATAAGCGTAGAAGCCCGAGCCGATCAGCGCGAGAATGGCGACGACATTGAGAATGCGCAGCATCAGCGTCTTCCTTTCGCGCGTTCCGGCAGGCGGGCGAGACGCGCCAGAGACTCGTCGATCGCGCGCGCCGGCGCGTCCGTTCGCGTCGCAAAGCGCAGCTTGGCGGAGCGCGCGCGCGGATTTGCGGCGATTTCGCGGTCCGAAGGCGTCACCGGCTGCCGCCCTTCGCTGATGAAGGTGGGCGGCGGCGGGATTGGCTCGCCCGGCAGGCGGCGCGAGCGCGTCTCGCCGCGGCCCGAGCGCTCGCCTAGGAATTGCTTGACGATGCGATCTTCGAGCGAGTGAAACGTCACCACGGCCAGCCGGCCGCCCGGCTTCAACGCCCGCTCGGCGGCGCCGAGCGCGGCCACCAGCTCGCCCAGCTCGTCATTGACGGCGATGCGCAGCGCCTGAAAGCTCCTCGTCGCCGGATGAATGTCGCCCGGCTTTCCGGGCGCGGCGCGCTCGATGATCTGCGCCAGCGCGCGCGTCGTCTCTATGCGGCCGGCCTCGCGCGCCTTGACGATGGCGCGGGCGATGCGGCGCGAGGCGCGCTCCTCGCCATAGTGATACAAAATATCGGCGAGCGCCTCTTCCTCGGCATCCGCGACGATGTCGGCGGCGCTCGGTCCGCGCCCCTCCATGCGCATGTCGAGCGGCCCGTCATTGCGGAAGGAGAAGCCGCGCGCCGCCTCGTCGAATTGCATGGAGGAGACGCCTATGTCGGCGACGATTCCATCGAGCGGTGCCAATCCCGCGCGCTCGGCGACCTGCGCCAACTCGGAGAAGCGCGCCTCGACCAGGGTCAGCCGCCCGCCGGCCGCCTCCACCAGCGCATAGCCGCCCCTTATGGCGCTCGGGTCGCGATCGAGCGCCAGCACGCGTGTGCCCTCATGCGCCAGCAAGGCGCGCGTGTAGCCGCCGGCGCCGAAGGTGGCGTCCAGATAGACGCCGCCCGCCTGTGGCGCGAGGGCGGCGACCGCCTCCTCGAGCAGCACGGGAACATGCCGCTCAGCGCCGCTCGCCTTCATTTCTCCTCCGATCCGAAAATGTCGCCGCAGGGCCGGTCCGCGCCCGTCGGACGCGCCCTCCAGGGCGGATATTTGGCGTCGACGCGGCCGTCCGCCGAGCCCGCGCGCAGACGCGAAAGCGCCGACGCGCGAAAGGCGCGGGCGCGACTTCTCCCGGAGAAACGTGTCATCGCTCTGAACAACAACGCATATCATGAAAGACCACGGACGACTGGAGCGGCGCGGGCGGCGCGGCGCTTGCGATTATTAGCCGTCGTCAGGGTTAAGAGAGCGTTGACGCGGGCGCGGGCCGCGCATTTCGCGTTAGGCAAGGCGGGGGCTGGCGAGCCGGGAATAGACGACCTGCTCCCTGCCCGCTCCTCCCCTCGCTCGATAAAATCGCCAGTCGGCCTATAAGCCGGGTTCTGTATGGCGCGGTCGGGTCGCCCCTTCCACGCGCGATGGCCATTCCTCTGGGACGACGCTTGCGCGCCGCCTCTAGCAACCAACCCGGGCGACGACCCGGAGACGGGCCAGGAAATATCGCTATCTCCAGTCGCCCCTATTCGGTCTTGCTCCCGGCGGGGCTTGCCATGCCTCGAACGTCGCCGCCCGAGCGGTGCGCTCTTACCGCACCCTTTCACCCTTACCGCGAGCCCGAAGGTCGCGGCGGTTTGCTTTCTGTGGCGCTTTCCCTGGGGTCGCCCCCGCCGGACATTATCCGGCGCCGTGTCTCCGTGGAGCCCGGACTTTCCTCTATCCCGAAGGACAGCGGCCATCCAGCCGACTGGCTGATGAGCCAATAGGCAGCCCGGCGCGGAAGGTCAAGACGCCGCAAAAACCAGCGGCCGCGGCTGCGCAGATCCGCACGCATCAGTAGAACCACTTATGATTCAGCCGAGTAGAGACCGCTGCGGCGCCGCGCCACGCGCCTTTTCGGGGAAAAGCGGGGACCTCTGCTTGCGCGTGAGGCGACCGTGACGGCAAAAAGGATTAACGTCTGGTCCCGTCGGACTGGAGACGGCGGCAACGGAGCGAATTTCTATTTTGGCGACAGCGGTGAAATCGAACGAGAGACGTGTGGTGATCTCCGGCATGGGCGCGGTTTCGGCCGCCGGCGTCGGGGCGCAGCCACTTTGGGAGGCGGCGCGCGACGGCCAATGTCAGGTCCGCCCGCTGAAGCTCGAGCGCCCCTATGGCGGCCGCATCAAAATCGCCGCGCAGCCGCAGAACTTCGATCCGCTGGCCCATCTCGAGCCCGAGATTCTCCCCTATTGCGACCCTTTCACCCAATACGCCATCGTCGCCGCCGACGAGGCCATGGCGCAGGCGGGCTTCGCGCGCAAGGATATCGCCGGGCCGCGCACGGCGGTCGTCATCGGCTCCGGCATAGGCGGCTCCAAGACCATCGATGACGAGGCGCATAAGGAATACAACACGCGTGAGCGCGCCGATCCGCTGACCGTGCCGCGCCTCATCCCCAGCGCCGCGCCCACCATGCTGGGCATGCGCTTTTCCTGCAACGGGCCGACTTTCGCCATCGCCAGCGCCTGCTCCTCGGCGAGCCAGGCGATCGGCGTCGGGCTGGAGATGATCCGCTCCGGCGCGGCCGATCGCGCCATCGTCGGCGGGGCGGAGGCGGCCGTCATCAATGGCTCGCTACGCTCCTGGGAGGCGCTGCGCGTGCTGACGCCGGATTTCTGCCGGCCCTTCTCGGCCGGCCGCAACGGCATAGTGCTCGGCGAGGGCGCGGCGATCTTCGTGCTGGAGACGGAGGAGCTCGCGCATTCCCGCGGCCATGCGCCGCTCTGCGAGCTCGCAGGCTATGGCACGACGAGCGACGCTTTCGATCCTCTGCGGCCCAATGTCGAAGGCCCCTCCTCCGCCATGCGGCAAGCGCTGGAGAGCGCCGGCCTCACGCCCGACGATATCGATTATCTCAACGCCCATGGCACCGGCACCTACGCCAATGACATCACCGAGTCGGAAGCGATCCTGCGCGTCTTCGGCGAGTGTGGCGCGCGTCTGCCGGTCTCCTCGACCAAGCCGATCCACGGCCATGCGCTGGGCTCCTCCGGCGCGCTCGAGCTCGCCATCACGATCAACGCCCTGCGCGAGCAGCTCGCTCCGCCGACGATCCATTTCAAGGCGCCGGACCCCAAATGCCCGGTGGACCCCGTGCCGCACGAGGCGCGCCGCGTGCCGATGCGCGCCGCCATGTCCAATTCCTTCGCCTTCGGCGGCATCAACGCCGTGCTGGTGGTGCGACGGGCGCGGTAGTGGGGCGGCGTCTCGGCCATCTCGCGCATCACGCGAGAAACTGCTCGACTTCGCGAAAAAATGTCTCCGGCGCCTCGTCGGGAACGAAATGGCCGCTCTCCTCGACGATGACAGAGGCGAGCGCTCGCGTCCGCGGCGCCAGCGCTTCGGCGAGTCGCGGCCCGACTCCATGTCGTCCGGCGATCGCGAGAACCGGCATGTCGAGCCTGCGATCCGAAAGGCTCTCTGCCAGACGCGCATCCTCGGGCAGCGCGCGATAATAGTCGAAGCCCGCGGTCATGCCGCCCGGCCTCGCATAATGGCGCGCGAATTCGTCGATCGCCGCCGCGCCGACCGCGTCCTTGCGATGCGACCAGGCGCGAATTTGCGCGGCGATATAATCCCTCTCGCGTCCGCGCGTCAGCAGCTCGGGAATGTCGCGCGCCATGTGAAAGCCGTAGTGCCAAGCGCCGCCGCGCCGCGCGTCCATATTCTCGGTTCCCGGAACGAGGCAGTCGACGAGGACGAGACGCTCCACTTTCTCCGCATGGAGCAGCGCGAGCATGAAGGCCGCCTTGCCGCCCATGTCATGGCCGATCACATGCGCCCTCCCGCCCGCCACGCGATCGATCAGCGTAGCGATGTCCCCGGCGACCGCGCGCTTGTCATAGGACTGCGCAGGCTCGGACAGGCCGAGGCCACGAAGATCCGGCGCGACGACGGTGAAGCGAGGCGCCAGACGCTCCATCGTCGCGCGCCAGGCGAACCATGTCTGCGGCCAGCCATGCAACAGCACGACCGTGGGTCCCGCGCCCATTGTGACGAAATGCAGCCGCGCGCCGTCGAGCGTGAGCGAATGGCTCTCCGCCCCCAGCGGCAAAAGCCGCGCCTCCTCGGCCCACGCCCCCACGAATCCCTGCGTCGCGACGGCTCCAGCGGCGGCCAGAAACGCCCGTCTGTCGATCGTCATCCTCTCCTCCCTCGAAAGCTTCGCGAGAGTTGCCGATCGTCGCTCATGCGTCTATCGAATGGGCAGATCGAGTTATTATAACTAAAAGTTATGCATGGACCTCGCCGCCGCCCTTCGCGCTTTCATCCGCATCGTCGAGCGCGGCTCGATGACCGCCGCGGCCGCCGACCTCGGCGTGTCGCAACCTGCTGTCAGCAAAATGCTACGCAATCTCGAAGCGCATGCCGGCGCGCGCCTGCTGGAGCGCGGCCCGCGCGCGCTGCGTCCCACGGCGAGAGGCCTCGCGCTCTATGAGGCCGCTGGCGGCCCGCTCGCGGCAATAGACGCCGCGCTCGAAAGTCTTCGCGACGACGGCGCGGCGATCGCTGGAGAATTGCGCCTGCATGGCCCGAGCTGCATCGGCGAAAGACATTTGTTTCGCATCGCGATGGCGTTTCAGGACGCGCATCCTTCCGTCGCCGTGGCTCTGTCGCTCGAAAATCGTCCGGTCGATCTCATTTTCGAGAATATCGACCTCGCGCTGCGCATGGGCCGACCGAGAGAACAATCGCTGATTCAAAAGCGCATCGGCTTCAGCCGGCGCATCCTCGTCGCCGCGCCCGCCTATCTCGCGCGCGCAGCGCCTCTACGCACGCCCGCCGATCTCGCCGCGCACGATCTTCTCGTCACCGATGCGTCGCTGCGCAATGGCGCGCTGCGTCTTCGCAAGGGCGACAATACGGAAGACATAGCGGTTCGGCCGAAGCTCACGACCAATAGCGCGCAGGTTCTCATCGAGGCGCTGCGCGCCGGCCGCGGCGTCGCCACCACACAGCTCCTGCTCGTCGCCGAAGAGCTGCGCAGCGGCGCATTGATCCAAGCATTGCCCGATCACGAGATCGAGCCGAGCGAATTCTTTCTCGTCTATCCTTCGCAGAAATTCCTGCGGCCCGCGGTGCGCGCCTTCGTGGATTTCGCCACGCCGGCGCTGCGCCGCATCGAAGGAATATTCTGATTACAAAGAATAGCCCGTGATGGCGGAAGCGAACCACAGCCAAGGATCCGCGCCGGAGAGGCTGGCGAAGAGGAGCGCCGCCGCCGCGAGCTGAACGCCGATGGCGACCAGCGCCGCGCGCGACAATTTTCCGGCGCCGTCGTCGAGACGGCTCGCGCCGACATAGAGCAGAAGCGAGATCAGCAGCGATCCATAAGTCACCGCCGGGCCGCCCGGAATGACGAAGCGCAGCGCGCGCGCCGTCGCCGGCGCGATGAAGGTGAAGAAGCTCGCCAGCTGAAAATGCCGGTGCCACTCGGGACGCCGGACGGTGACGAAAGCCCCGACGCCGAAGAAGGCGACCTCGGCGATCACCCAGAAAGGATAGGCGAGGCCGATCAATGGCGCCGTTCCCGCGACCTGCGGATTCGCCGCGGCGACGCGTCCCACCGCCGTGACGATCGACAATGCGATGACGAGGCCGAAGAGGACCGCGCCGATCACGCCGACCGTGCGATGATTCTTCAGCGCTCCTCTGCTCGCGGCGACATATTGATAGATGAACACGGCGAGCCAGGCCGTCGTCGTCACGCCATGCGCGAGCACGAGCAGCGTCAGCGGCTTGCCGGCGCCGAAGACCGGCTTCAGATAGAAGGTCGGCGCAAAGCCGACGAGCAGCAGCAGGACGCCGAGCCCGACGAACCAGCCTTGTTTCGGCAGACGAATTTTGGAGGCGACGGGTAGGCTATCGACGGCTTCGCTCATGGGATCGACCTTTGACGTGAGAAGGAGCGGATAGCGCGCTCAATGCGCGAGCGGATCGGGCCGCAGCTGGAAATTCACCACCAGCGGGCTCGAATAGGCGGCGGGCGTCGCGCCCGGCGCGCCGGGCGCCGGGGCGTCGATCGCCTCTATGTGATAGGGCGTGCGATTGCCGGAAGTGACCCAGAGGCCCCTGCCCTTCCAGCCGGCTTTCGCATCGTCGATGCGGCCGTCGACTCCCTTGGCGTAGAAGCCGAGCGGATAAGGCACGCGCAGCTCGAAGATCCGGCCGCCGACCAGCGCATGCAGCGAATCCGACTGATTGCCTGTGGCGATCGGCGTATCGGCGCCGAGGCCGAGAATATCGTGCTGATCGACCCACAGATAATAGGGCGTCTCGGCGGCGCCCGCCGCGCCGGCGAAACCCGGCCCCGGCAGCGGGTAGAAGCTCCAGCCCTCCGGGCATTTCTCGCCCTTCTCGGCGCCCGGCCCGTTGAGCGGCCCCTTGCATTTGCGGCGGTCGAAGCTCGCTATATGGCCGCTGCCGAGCGCCGCCCAGAAAACGCCGTGGCGATCCACATCGGCGCCGCGAATTCCGTAGCCGGGCGCGGGAACCTTATAGACCTCCGCCAGCGCCGTCTCCGGCGGATTGGCGCCGGGCGCGAGACGCACCGCATAGCCGGGAAAGGCGAGGCTCGACCCCCACACCGAGCCGTCGAGCGGGCTCCAGGAAATGCTGTAGTAATTGAGCGGAACGCGCGTGTCCTTGGCCGGATCGACCGGCTTGCCCGGCTGGTTATAGCCCTCGTCGCGCTTGCTGTTTCCATTGGTGTCGACGACGAGCGGCGTCCAGCCCTGCGACGAAGCGGCGTCGCCGGTCGCGAGGAATTTCTTCGTATCCACCCAGCCGACGACGGCGAGATCGGGAGAGCCGAGCGTGTTGAGCCACAGCGTATTATTCGCATCCTCGGCGAAATTCAGATGATGCGAGGAAAAGCAGGTGTCGATGAAGGAGAATTGCTTCGTCGCCGGATCATAGATCGTCACCTGACGCTGACCGCCCGAGAAACCTTCGGGCCGCGCCGAGAGCGGATAGAGCTGCGCCGAGCGCAGCGACGAATTCTTGTCGCAGAAGGCGGGCGCATTCTTCGGCGCGCGCGCCTGCGCGGCGAAATAGATTTTTCCCGTCTCGTCCAATGTCGGCGTATGCGCGTTGAACTTGCTGTTCCAGATCGCCTCGCTTCCCAAATAGGGCGAAGGATCGACCACCGGATTGCCGAGCAGAGAAGACGGCGTATCGGCGTCGCGCACCTTGGCGTCGATGAGCCATTTCTTGTTCGTCTGCGGATCGATCACCGGAATGTCGTCGCTGCCGAGCTCCGTCGCGCCATAGATGAGGCCCTTGGCGTTGACGGTCGGCTTGCGCTTGTCGGTGATGGCGAGATCATGCAGATAATGTTTGGGCGAGGCCCATTCGCGCACGGTGACGACGATATTGCGCTCGACGCCGGAGGGGCGCGGCGGCGTCTCATGCGGCAGCTCGCCGGCCTTTATGCGATCGGTCCAATCGGCGAACAGCGCCAGCTGACCGCCGTCGGTCGTATCGAGACGGGAAATCGTGTTGACCATCGCCGACCCCGCCTGACCGGAGCGCAGGCGCCGCGCCCAGGCCTCCTGCGACGTCTCGAAATGGCCGAGCGCCGGCGATATGGTGCGCGTCGCATAATTGCCGAGCTGGTGGCACGGCCCGCAGCCATTGGTCTTGACGAGATCGAGCCATTGCTCCTGCGATTTGAAATTCTCCGGCACGCCATTGCCGGACGGCCCCGTGCCGGGGAATTTGGCCTTGTCCGGCACGCGCAGCAGCGAGAGCCAGTAGATCGGCGGGTAATATTGCGCCGCCGCCTCGAGGCTCGGCGCGACGGAAGCCTCATGATCGACGAGCTTGCCCGGCTCGGCGGCGATCTTCTTGGAATCCACCAGCCCATAGCCGCGCGTCCACACGCGATAATGCGCCTTGGGCAGATCGGGAATGACATAGCGGCCAAGATCGTCGGTCACGACGATCTTGGCGTAGCGCGTGCCGAGCTCGGTCGTCTCGGCGATGACCCAGACGCCCGCCTCCGGCCCGAATCGGCTCGTCACCACGCCGCCGATGGCGTCGGCGTCGATCTCGACGCGTTGCGCCTGCCCATGGGCAGCGAAGGGAAGCAGCGCGCCGCCGAGCGTCGCGGCGAAAGCGAGAAAACCTGTGAAGCGCATGTCGGAGCCTACAATATACAAAGCCGATAGATTATAACGATTTTATCGGCCCTGTCGAGACAGCGGGCTCCTTTCCAGTGCGCCCCTTGAAAACCACGGCGAGCGAGCGCGACGAAGGTCGCGGCGCTCACTTTTTCTTGCAGGCCTCGACGAATTTGCCGATCTTCTCCGCTGCGCCTTTCAGCGGCGCGGATTGTTTCGAGCCGCCGATCGTCACGATGAGCGTCTCCCCGCGCGCCATGGCGGCGAAGATCGGATCATCAGCGGCGACCCGCCCTTCGAAGCTCGGAACGCCCGCCTCCTCATTCGGCACGAGCTTTCCCGCGACCTTCGTCTGCGCGTCGCCGACCGCCAAAATCGCCGTCGCGGCCTTGCCGGCCTTCTGCTTGCCGTCGGTTTCGGAGATGAACAGCGTCGTCGCGCCGCTATGGGCGTCGCAATGAAAGCCGCCGAGGGAATCATCCGTTTCGGGAACGCCATAGTTGAGAAATGCCATCGGCGGCTTCGCCTCGTCGAGAGAGAAGCTCCAAATGCGCCCCTGCTGCGCCGCCGCCGGCGACGCCACCCCCACAAGCGCGACGACGAGCGCAGCCGACGCGCTCCGAGCCGATGCATTCGACATTTTTCCACCCCATCTCGAAACATGCGCGCCGCGCGCGCCGCCGCTATGATAGGCCGAATGCGAATGTGCGACGAAGCGAGGAAAAAATGGCCACTGTGACGCTGCTCGGCGACGACGAGCTCTCGGACGAAGCCCGCGCCGTCTTCGACGATATTCGCGCGACGCGCAAAAGCGATTTCGTCAATAATTTCTGGCGCGCCCTCGCGCATGATCCGGCGACGCTGAAACGCACATGGGAGAGCATAAAGGCGGTGATGGGACCGGGCGTCCTGGACCCCAAGGTGAAGGAGATGATCTATATCGCCGTCTCCATCGCGCATGGCTGCAGCTATTGCATCCACTCCCATACGGCGAGCGCGCGCGCCAAGGGCATGACCGAGGCGGAGTTCAACGAGCTGCTCGCCATCGTCGGCATGGCCTCGGAGACCAACCGCCTCGTCACCGCGCTGGGCGTCGAGGTGGACGCGGAATACGACATTCGCTGAACGGCGACGCGGGCGTGAATGGTCGCGCCCTCGACGTCTCTTACCCAAATCGGCGCGGACTTAACCGCGCCTTAACTGCGATCGCATAAACCAGGAGCCGGCGCGGTGAGGCGAATGAGCGTCCCCGCGCGAGGCGTGCCCCCGATGTTCTCCACCGAATTTCAGCGTCTCGTTCTCCCGCGTCTCGCCATTCCGCTGCTGGGCGGATTGCTGCTCGCGGCGGCCCAGGGCGGAGCCCGCGCCGTCGAGGCGCCGAAGAACGTCTATTTGATTTCCGGCCACGAAGGCTATGGCGTCGTCGAATGCATCACGCAGAAGAAAGATTGCGGGAAGATCGTCGCCGACAGCTGGTGCGAGTCGCATGGCCACGGCCCCGCGGTGGCCTTCGGCCGCGCCGACGATGTGACCTCGGCGATCGGCCCGGCCTCGGCGCGCAAGCCCTTGACGGCGGAAGCCGCCGTCGTCTCCTGCAGCGATTGAGCGTGGGCGGGCGCAGGCCCGCCGCCGCGTCATTTTTTCAAGAACTCGCCGCATTGCGCGACATCGCCGGCGCCCCAGGGCTGGATCGGCACGCCCGAGGTGGAGTTCTCCGGCGAGCCTTCGATCAGCCGGTCCGAATAGGCCATATAAACCAGCGCATTGTGCTTGGCGTCGCAGCCGCGGACGATATGCAGGCGCTTCCACAGCGCCGAGCGGCGCTCGCTGAACACTTCGTCGCCCTGACCGAATTTCTCCTTGAATTTCACCGGCCCATATTGACGGCAGGACAGCGACACATCGGAGGTCTGCTCCGCGACGCCGAACATTCCCGCGACGCCGCCCTTCTCATGCACGGTGTAATAGCAGGCCACCCCGTCTATATCGGGATCGTCGAGCACATAGGTCGCCAATTTATCGTTGGGCGTCAGCAGCTTGAAGTCGGTGGACTTGCGAAAGATCAGATCCGGCCCGTCGGCCCGGGCGGGCGCTGCGCCGAGAGCGGCGACGAGCCCCGAGGCGATGAGAGCGGACAGGACGAATTTGGACGGCTTCATAACTGCGTTCCTCCAGAGCGCCAGGAAATTCCCTCGACAAATGTCGTGATGCGCCTTGTTCGCGACAAGAAGCTCGCGACAATCGCGCGCCGATTGATCGGACGGATGATATGGCCGATATGGTCTCGAGCTCGACGGTTTCGGATTCGCCGGCCCGCGGCGCCTCGCCTTTCGAATCGCGAAATATAGGACCAATGTCGGCGAAACATATCATTCGGAAGACGCTTTCCCAGAAGGGGCCGTTGCGGCGCCTCGCGGGCGCGCTCGTTCTCGCCGCCGCCGCCGCCCTGCTCTCTGCGCAGGCGATGGCGCAATCGGCCTATTGCGACAATTTGCGCGCGCAGATCGCCGCCGCCGGCAATAATAGCGCCTCGGCCCGCTATCGCGCCGCCGCCACCACCCAGCAGAAGGAGATCGACCGCACGGTCGCCTATGGGCGTTCCATCGGCTGCGACCGGCAGCAGTTTCTCTTCTTCGGCAATGCGCCGCCGCCGCAATGCGGCGCGATCAACGGCCGCATTGCGCAGATGCGCTCCAATCTCGCCGCGCTCCAGCAGAATTCCGGCGACGGCCCGCGGCAGGCGCTGCAGGCGCGCTTCGATCAGCAATGCCGGCAGCCGCAGCAGCCGGTGCGCGTCGCCTCCCGTCAGCGCAATATTTTCGAGGAGCTGTTCGGGTCGCAGGAAGAGGAGCCGACGCCTGTCCGCGAGCTGCCTCTCGACGGGCAGCAGGATCGCGGCGAGGACGATAATGGCGGCCCTGTCGCGCGCGGCGGCTCGCTGGCGGTCTGCGTGCGCGCCTGCGACGGCGGCTTCTTCCCCATCAGCTATTCGGCGCGGCGCGCCAATCTCGCCGATCTCCAGGAATTGTGCCGGGCGCAATGCCCCAATGTGGAAGTGACGCTCTACACGCGCTCGCCCTCGCGCGACATAGAGACCGCAGTGTCGATGGATGGCGAGGCCTATGGCGACCATCCCAATGCGCTGAAATTCACCAAGAGCTATGATCCGACCTGCTCCTGCCGGCCGCCCGGCCGCAGCTGGGCGGAGACGCTCGCCGAGGCGGAGCGCCTGCTGGCCGAGCGCAACAAGGGCGATCTCGTCGTCTCGGCGGAAAAGGCGGAAGAAATGTCGCGGCCGGTCATCGCGCGCACGGCGCGGGGCGCGGTCTCGCCCAATCTCCCCGCCACGGAGGCGACGCAGCCGGAGAAGCGCCCGGTCGACGCGCATGAGACGACGCGCGAGATCGTCGGCGCCGACGGCGTCAAGAAGCGCGTGCGCGTCATCGCGCCGACTTTGTGATCTCCTCACGCTCATAGAGCGTCCAGGCGAAACCCGAGAGGCCCGAGGCCGGGAAATATCCCCGCCGCAAGAAGTCCGCGCGACACTCCTGCGGGCCGGCGGAGCGCCGCTCGGCATGTTCCGCCTGTGAATCGGGCAGATCGACCACCAGCAGAAAGGCCGGCGGCGTCGCGCACCATTCGGCCGGCGAGACCATCGTCGCGACGACGCCCAGCTTGCGGGCGTGATAGGCGACGACGGCTCTGGTCTCGCCGCGCGCGAAATCGACGGCAAAGGGCGCCTCCTTGCGCTCGGCCATGATCGTCACCGCATCGGCGTAATGACCGCGGCCGTCGCGGTAGAAATCGGCGAGCTGCGCGGCG
This sequence comes from Methylosinus sp. PW1, assembly GCF_000745215.1. Classification (NCBI taxonomy): domain Bacteria; kingdom Pseudomonadati; phylum Pseudomonadota; class Alphaproteobacteria; order Hyphomicrobiales; family Methylocystaceae; genus Methylosinus; species Methylosinus sp. PW1. The sequence goes on along the minus strand of NZ_JQNK01000008.1, from coordinate 616,988 downwards.
CCGCCGAGTGCGAAGGCGAGAAGCAGGACCGCCGCCGCCACGCGCCGCCACGCGCCGGCGCGCCAAAGGGCGGCGCAGCCTTCGGCCGCGAGCAGCGCGAGGCCGATCGCCGCGGTCGAATGAAAGCGCGGATATTGCTGGCTCGGCAGGCCGGCGGCCATATGCAGCAGCGGCAGGCCGAAGACGGCGATGGCCGGGAAGACCCGCCGCTCCGCCGGCAGAACCGCCAGCAGGCCGACGGCGAGCAGACCCGCGGCGCCGAGAAGGACGAAATCATTGCCTCCGCGCGGAAAGCCCAAGGTCGCCCGCGCCATTCCCGCGACGCCCTCGGCGAAGATCGCCTGGCTCAGCGGAACCATGGCCCCGACCTGAAAATCCGGCGCCAGCGCGCCATAGGCGAAGCAGAACAGAGCCGGAAGGCTGGCGAGCCCTGCGACAGCCCCTATGGCGACCGCCCGGCCGAGAGTGCTGCTGCGAAAGCGCAGCAACGCCGTCAGCGCCAGCGCGCCGCTCGCCTCGATCATGGTGAGATGGCAGAAGGTCCCGAAGCCGATCGCCGCCGCCAGCGCCAGCAGGCGTCGGCAAGAGGCGCCCTCGACCAGAATGGCGTCCACGAGACCATAGGCCAGCAGCACGGCGAGCGTCATGCCGGCATAGCCGCGCGCCTCCGAGCCGTAATGGACGAAGAAATAGGAGGTCGCGAAGACGAAAGCGGCGATGAGGCCGGCCGCGTCGCAATAGCGGCGGCTGGCGGCAACGGCGGCGGGAATGGCCAAAGTTCCGAGCACGACTGCCGCCAATCGCATCAGCGGAACCGGCGCGTTCGGGCCTATGAGATAGAGCCAGGCGGAATTGGCGACGTGATTATTGTCGTGATGCAGGCCGATGAAGACATCGCCGAAGGAATGCGCCCGCTCGAGCAGGTGCAGCGTCCAAATTTCATCGAGCCAGAGATCGCCCTGCGCGGCGTAGAGGCGAAGGGCGGCGCCGATGAAGGTGAGGGCGATGAGGATCGAGCGATAGCGGCCGAGGCCCCCTCCCTCACCCTCCCCCGCTTTGCGGGAGAGGGGGGCGGCGACGTTACGCGCAACGTCTATGACCCGCGGAATCTGCTCCCTCTCCTGCGAAGCGGGGGAGGGTTGGGGAGGGGGCGCGACTTTCGGCTCATTTCGCATCGGCGAGAAGATTGCATCGAGCCGTCAACGAAAGCTCAAGCCTCCGCTCTCAACGGCCGCATCAGCAGCGCCTCTATCGCCTGATCGACGCCGATCGCGCCCGACAATATCGCATCCACAGCCTCGGCGATCGGCATTTCGACGCCGCGCTCCCTCGCCATGGCGACCAACGCCGAGGCGGTGAAGGCGCCCTCGGCGAGCTTGCCATGGGCGGCCTCCAGCGGCGCCTCGCCGCGTCCCAGCGCCGCGCCCAGGGCGAAATTGCGCGATTGCGCCGAGCCGCAGGTGAGCACGAGATCGCCGAGGCCGGAGAGGCCCATCAAAGTTTCCTGATTGACGCCATAGGCGCGGCCGAGGCGCGTCAGCTCGGCGAAGCCGCGCGCGATCAGCGCGGCGCCGGCGCTGGCGCCGAGCGCCCTGCCTGCCGCCATGCCGCTGGCGATGGCGAGCACATTCTTCGCCGCGCCGCCGATTTCGACGCCCAGCACATCGGTGGAGCGATAGAGGCGGAAGGCGCGCGTCGACAATGTCTCGCAGAGGCGCTTGGCCAGCGCCTCGTCGCGCGCGGCGAGCGTCACCGCCGTCGGCAGGCCGCGGCAGACATCGGCGGCGAAGCTCGGGCCGGAGAGAATGGCGATATTCGCCTGCGGCAACTCCTGCGCCGCCACCTCGCTCATGAAGCGCCGCGTGCCGCGCTCTATGCCCTTGGAGCAGATGACGAAAGCCGTTCCAGGCGCGAGAATGTCGCGAAAGCGCCGCGCCACTTCGCGCATCGCCTGCGCCGGAACGACGGAGAGCACGACGCCGGCCCCCGCCACGGCCTCGAAATCGGCGGAAGGCGCGACGCCCGCCGCCAGCGGCAGGCCGGGCAAATAGGCGCGGTTCTCGCGGTCACGCGAAAGAGCGGCGATATGGGCGGGATCATGGCCCCAGAGCGCGACTCTGTCGCGCCCGGTCGCGGCCACATTGGCGAGCGCCGTTCCCCAGGCGCCGGCGCCCAGCACGGCGATCTTCTCCTCGCTCGTCATCGCATCCCGATCTTTTGATTGTCCGAACGCGCCCATAGCCGCTCGAAGGTCTCCTCGAATTGCTCGACCGCGGCCGGGCTCTCGATCAATATGAGGTCATTGTCCTGGAATTCGGCGCCCGAGACCGAAAAATTGGCCGAGCCGCTGCGCAGCGCCCGGCCATCTACCTGATAAGACTTCAAATGCATCAGATCGCGCGAACGGCCCTTGCGCTTGATCTGCATGTTGCGCGCCGCCGCTATGGCCTCTATGGCCGGGCTGAGGCCGCCGCGCTCCTCGCCATCGAGATAGATGCGCACGCGCACGCCGCGCATGGCGGCGGCGCCCAGCGCCGAGATCACCGCGCGATCGGTGAGGACATAGGCGGCCATATCGATGGATTTTTTGGCGCCGCCGATGAGGCGCAGATCGAGATCCTCGAAGCCGGGGCGCGGTCCATAGAAGACGCGAACGCCGACGGCGAGCGGCTCCTGCGACAGCAGGCCGCCGGGCTGCGGCGGAACCGAGAAGGTCGCCGCCGCGGCCAGCAAGAGCCGCTTCATCTCCGCCCCGCCGAAAGCATCGCCCGCTCAGGCTTTGCCGTGGTGCAGCACGCCGGCGTTGGCGTCGAGCGGCCAGCGCGGGCGGGCGGCGAAGGTCAGATCATCGGTCATGCCGCGCGCAAAGCGCTCGAGCCCGGCCCAGGCCACCACGGCGCCATTGTCCGAGCACAGCCCCGGCGGCGGCGAGACGAAGCGCAAGCCGGTCTCGGCGCAGAGGCGGGTGAGCGCGCGGCGGATCGCGCCATTGGCGCCGACGCCGCCGCCGATGACGAGGCCATTGGGCTGGCCGCCATTCTGCGTGAAGATGCGCAGGCCGGAGCGCACGCGATCGACCAGAACATCCACGATCGCCGCCTGGAAGGAGGCGGCGAGATCGGCGACGTCGCGCTCGGTCGGCGTTCCGATCCGGGCGATCTCCTGGCGCACCGCGGTCTTGAGGCCGGAGAGCGAGAAATCCGCCCCCTCGCGGCCGAACATGGGCCGCGGAAAATCGAAGCGGGCCGGATCGCCCTCCTCCGCCAGACGCTCGATATGCGGGCCGCCGGGATAGGGAAGGCCGAGCATTTTGGCGACCTTGTCGAAGGCCTCGCCGGCCGCGTCATCGACCGTCGAGCCGAGCCGCTTGTAATCGCCGACGCCCATTACGGCGACGAGCTGCGTATGGCCGCCGGAAACCAGCAGAGCGAGATAGGGGAAGTCCAGCCGCTCGGTCAGGCGGCCGGTGAGCGCATGCGCCTCGAGGTGATTGACGGCGATGAAGGGCTTGTCGGCGGCGAGCGCCAGCGCCTTGGCCGCCGTGAGGCCGACGAGAATGCCGCCGATGAGGCCCGGCCCGGCCGAGGCCGCTATGGCGTCGACGCCGGCGATGTCGGTTCCCGCCGTATCCAGCGCGCGGACGATCAGCCGCTCCAGCACATCGATATGCGCTCGGGCGGCGATCTCCGGCACGACGCCGCCATAGGCCGCATGCTGGGCGATCTGGCTCATCACCTCATTGGAGAGAATGTCGCCGCCATCGCCGCCGATGCGCGACGCCACGACGGCGACCGCCGTCTCGTCGCAGGTGGTTTCAATGCCGAGAACGCGCATGGACGAGTCCTTGAGCGCCGGCGGACGAATCGCCCTGCCGGCGGGAGCGAAAACAGGCGCCAACCTATAGGCGCGCGGCCCGGCAAAGCAAATCGCCGATCTATTTCTTGAAAAACGCGTCGGCGGCGGCGAGCGAGGCCGCCTTGGCGGCGCGCGCCTGCTCCAGCCGCTCGATCTCGGCGCGCAGCAGCGCGATGCGCGCGTCGAATTCGGCGACCGAGAGCGCGTCCAGGGGCTGGCCGATCTCATGCGAGACGGTCTTGCCGCTTCCCACTCCGGCGCGCGGACGCTCATCCTGGTCGTCGATCATGGCGTGGTCCCCGAAGCTTTCCTCGCGGAATTGCATTAGACCAGAAAAGCGCGCCGCTCGCCATGCATCGGGACGCGCGTCCCTTTTCTGCGCCGGCGAGGCCGCTGTTCACGGAATATTCGTCTCGGCCGACCTATTTTGTGACAAGGACCGGTCATTCGCCGGACAATCCCGGCGCCGCCGGTTGCGAGCGTGAGCTCGAATATGCGAAACCTTCGGGGGAAGCTCTCGGCGGTCCGGTTCTTGTATGTTGCGCCGCAGCGTGGCGCCCGGAAAATGATGCTATGACCAAATGGGTCTATAATTTCGGCGGCGGCGCGGCCGAAGGCGCGGCCGCGATGAAGAACCTGCTCGGCGGCAAGGGAGCCAACCTCGCCGAAATGGCCGGGCTCGGCCTGCCGGTCCCCCCTGGCTTCACCATAACCACCGAGGTCTGCTCGCATTTCTATGCGAATGGCAAGACCTACCCGGCCGAGCTCGACGCGCAGATCGACGCGGCGCTGGAGCGTCTCGGCAAGCTCGCCGGCCATAGTTTCGGCGAGTCGAAATGGCCGCTGCTGGTCTCGGTGCGCTCCGGCGCCCGCGCCTCCATGCCCGGCATGATGGATACGGTGCTGAACCTCGGCCTCAACGACAAGACCGTCGGGGCTCTGGCGGCGATCGCCGGCAATGAGCGTTTCGCCTATGATTCCTACCGTCGCTTCATCGAAATGTACGCGACAGTGGTGCTCGGCCTCGAGCATCACGAGTTCGAGGACGCGCTCGAGCATTATAAGGAGAAGAAGAGCCTCTCGCTCGACACGGATCTCTCGGCCGATGATTGGCGTTTTATCGTCGACACATTCAAGACGATTGTCGAGAAAGCGACCGCCCGCCCCTTTCCACAGGAGCCGCGCGAGCAATTATGGGGCGCGATCAGCGCCGTTTTCTCCTCCTGGATGAATCATCGCGCCGTCATCTACCGCCAGCTGCACAATATTCCCGAGGATTGGGGCACGGCCGTCAATGTGCAGGCCATGGTCTTCGGCAATATGGACGATAATTCCGCGACCGGCGTCGCTTTTACCCGCAACCCCTCGACCGGCGTGCGCGAGCTCTATGGCGAGTTCCTCATCAACGCCCAGGGCGAGGATGTCGTCGCCGGCATTCGCACGCCGCAATCGATCACCGAGGCGGCGCGCCGCGCCGGCGGCTCCAGCCGCCCCTCCATGGAGACGGCGCTGCCGGATGTGTTCGAGGAGTTCCGCCACGTCTCGGCCCTGCTCGAGAAGCATTATCGCGACATGCAGGACATGGAGTTCACCGTCGAGCGCGGGAAGCTCTGGATGCTGCAGACGCGCACAGGCAAGCGCACCGCGCCGGCCTCGCTGAAGATCGCCGTGGATATGGCCAATGAGGGGCTCATCACGCGCGACGAGGCGATATTACGCATCGATCCTCTGTCGCTCGATCAATTGCTGCATCCGACCATCGACCCGGACGTGAAGCCGACGATTTTGGCCAGCGGTCTGCCCGCCTCGCCCGGCGCCGCCGTCGGCGAGATCGTCTTCGACGCCGCGGAAGCGGAGGCGCTCGCCGCGCAGGGCCGCAAGATCATTCTCGTGCGCGTCGAGACCAGCCCGGAGGATATCGGCGGAATGCACGCCGCCGAGGGCATATTGACGACGCGCGGCGGCATGACCTCGCACGCGGCCGTGGTGGCGCGCGGGATGGGCAAGCCCTGCGTCTCCGGCGTCGGCGCCATCCGCGTGAGCTATGAGGACCAGAGCTTTTCAGTCGCCGGGCGGCGCTTCGCCAAGGGCGATCTCGTCACCATAGACGGCTCGGCCGGCCGCGTGATCGCCGGCGCGGTGAAGATGCGCCAGCCGGAGCTCACCGGCGAATTCGCCGTGCTCATGGAATGGGCGGACAAGGCCCGCCGCATGCGCGTGCGCGCCAACGCCGAGACGCCGGCGGATGCGCGCGCAGCGCGGCGCTTCGGCGCCGAGGGCGTCGGCTTGGCCCGCACCGAGCACATGTTCTTCGAGGACGATCGCATCGTCGCCGTGCGGGAAATGATCCTCGCCGATGATGTCGAGGGCCGCCGCGCCGCGCTCGCCAAGCTGCTGCCGATCCAGCGCGGCGATTTTCAGGAGCTGTTCGAGATCATGGCCGGCCTGCCGGTGACGATCCGCCTGCTGGACCCGCCGCTGCACGAGTTCCTGCCGCATACGGAATCCGAGATCGCCGAGGTGGCGCAGGCCATGGGCGCGGACCCGGCCAAGCTGCGCCAGCGCGCCAAGGAGCTCTCCGAGTTCAACCCGATGCTCGGCTTTCGCGGCGTGCGCCTCGCCGTCGCCTTTCCCGAGATCGCCGAGATGCAGGCGCGCGCGATCTTCGAGGCGGCGATCGCCTCCGCCGCGCAGACCGGCGTTCCGGCAGTGGTCGAGATCATGGTGCCTCTGGTCTTCTCGAGGGCGGAGCTCGATTTCGTCGCCGAGCGCATAAGGGCGATGGCCAAAGCGGTGGAGGACGAAACCGGCCTCTCGCCCAAATATCACATCGGCACGATGATCGAGCTGCCGCGCGCCTGCCTGCGCGCCGCCGAGATCGCCGAGACGGCGGAGTTCTTCTCCTTCGGCACCAATGATCTCACCCAAACGGCGCTCGGCGTCTCGCGCGACGACGCCGGCTCTTTTCTCGGCGCCTATGCGCAAAAGGGAATATTGCCGGCCGATCCTTTCGTGACCATAGACCAGCAGGGAGTCGGCGAGCTGGTGCGCCTCGCCGCGACGCGCGCCCGCGCGCAACGTCCCGCTATCAAGCTCGGCATTTGCGGCGAGCATGGCGGCGATCCTGCCTCCATCGCCTTCTTCGAGAGCGTCGGCCTCGATTACGTGTCCTGCTCGCCCTATCGCGTCCCGATCGCCCGCCTCGCCGCGGCGCAGGCGGCGCTGGGCAAGGAGGCGGTGAGCACGGCGTGAGCGCATGAGGAGCGCTGGACTTCTCCGCGCTTCCTCCGCACATTCCGCCAATGCGCCAATCGCTCCATCACTTCCATGTCGAGACCCGCGGCAAGGGCTTTTACGACGTCACCCGCGTCGTCTCCGCATGGGCGCGCGGCGAGGGGCTGACGACCGGCCTGCTCACCCTGTTCTGCCGGCACACATCGGCCTCGCTCACCATTCAGGAGAACGCCGATCCGGCCGTGCTGCGCGATCTCGAGCGGGCCTTCTCGGGCCTCGCGCCCGAGGGCGCGCGCCTCTATGAGCATGATACGGAAGGCCCGGACGACATGCCCGCGCATATACGAACGGCGCTGACGCAGACGCAGCTCTCCATTCCATTGTCGCGCGGCGCGCTCGTGCTGGGAACTTGGCAGGCGATCTATCTCTTCGAGCATCGCCATGGCGCGCAGACGCGCGAGCTGGTGGCGCATCTCCTCGGCGAATGATCCAAAGCGGGACATGCGAGGAGCGCCGCCTTAACCGACCCGCAAGCCTAATGAGCGATAAGTTTTCCCCGTAAGCTTTTCTGCGTTTGCGTGTGGCGTTTCGGCCACGCTTCCGCGGGTCGAGACGGGGCGTCAGCGTATGAGTCGTCGGTCGGGAGTGAGCTGGGCCATAGGCGTCATCGCGCCCTGGTGGCTGGGCGCTGGCCTGTTGGTGTCCTTCACCGCGGCCGCCGGCCAGGACCCTTCGCAAGGCTGGAATGTCGCGCCGCATCTCGCGCGCATGCAGACGGCGCGGCTTTCCGTCGGCTCGCAGGAGGATATTCACGCGCAGCCGGACGAGCGCGAGCCGCATGCTGCGCTGAAACCCCATGCCGAGGCTTTCCCCGAGGTGGACCGCACGAAGAAGGGCGATCCCGTCATCGCCATGCGCCCCTCCTTCGACACGCGGCGCAATGACAGCGAGACGGTGGAGATTTCGCTCGGCGCGGACAGCGAGACGACAACCATCTCCCTCGCCGAGCCGGAAGCCGCCGACCTTCCCGCCGATTCCAGCGGCGCGCCGACGACGCAGCGCGGCAATGGCCAGGCCTCGCCCTCGCAGCGCGGCTCGGCGACGACGCAGCGCATCTCCGAGGCGATGCGCGAGCGCGCCGCCCATGGCGCGACGCCGCAGGTCGCGCGCGCCGCGGCGCTCGCCTCCTCGACGCCGGCGCAGCCCGACGCAGTGCCGATCGCCGTCGCCTCCTTCTCGCCGTCGCGCGCTCTGCAAGACGCGAAGATGCCGCCCGATTACGCCTCGCTGATCGACCCGGACAAGCTGGCGCGCGAGAAGCGCTGCCTCGCCGAGGCGGTCTATTTCGAATCGCGCAGCGAGCCGGAGGCGGGCCAGGCGGCGGTGGCGCAAGTGGTGCTGAACCGCGTGTCCTCGGGACTCTATCCGACCAGCGTCTGCGGCGTCGTCTATCAGAACCGCAGCCATTACAAGGCCTGCCAATTCTCCTTCGCCTGCGAAGGCCGCAAGCTGCGCGTCACCGAGCCCGACTCCTGGGCGACCGCCCAGCGCGTCGCCGATGAGGTGATGAACGGCCACACCTATATTTCGGACGTGGGCCGCTCGACGCATTACCACGCCAATTACGTGAAACCGCGCTGGGCCAAGCAGCTGAAGAAGATGGACAAGATCGGCAATCACATCTTCTATCGGCTGCGGCCGGGGCAGACGTGAGACAAACGATCGATCCGCGGACTTGGGCGCCGACCTCGATCTGAGATGCGCCGAGAGAGGCTGCCTCGCGATTCAATCCTGCGCGGACGCCCATTCTTGCCCCGCCGCGTCATTCACCAGGGCGCGCACAAGCGTTTCGGACAGCCATTGCTGATAACGATCCGGCGTCCAGCCGCTCTCTTGCACGAGCATTCGATAGACGTCGCGGCTAGTGTACATCCAAAGAATGCGCCGCGCCTCGTCCAATCCGAGTCCTTCCCGCTGCTTCGCTTTCGCAAAGAGGTGACCGATGCGCTGTTCCTGCATCTCGAACCGGGTCGTCTCGAATTCCTGCTCCATGTTGCGAAGCGCGGGTGAGAAGGCCGAAGCGCCACGAATGAGGCCGAGCTCGGCGCTCTCGCTCTCGTAAATGGCGCGCGCCACATGCGCCGTGAGCGCAATCGCTCTGACGGGATCGGTCACTCCCTCGAGCTTGGCGAGCGCGTCCTGAAATCTCTGCCCGAAAAGCGAAGCCCGCATGAGGGCGCGCAGAATGCCCTCCTTGGATTTGAACAGAGCATAAACGGTCGCTGCGGCGACGCCCGCTGTTTCGGCGATCCGGACGATCGTCACGCCATCTATGCCCTGATTCGTGAAAAGTCCCTTCGCGGCCTCGAGAACGCGAATCTTCGTCGCCTCCGCAGATCGGCTCCGAAGTGTGGATGCATAGGGGCGCTTGCCACTCGCCGACATTTTAGATATAGCTCACTATATTCAATACATATGACTCCGAGAGATCGCCCATGACGTTCCAAGCCTATCTCGACAACATCAAAGCGAAGACGGGCAAGGACGCCGACGACTTCAGGAAGCTCGCTGACGAGAAGGGCTTCACTCGACAGGGAACGCTCGAGAAAGGCGTCAAGGCCGGTGAGATCGTCAAGTGGCTCAAGGAGGATTTCGGACTCGGTCACGGCCATGCCATGGCCATTTACGCTGTGCTCAAGGGAGCAAAACAGTCACTCTCCGAATAGCGGCTCTCGCAACCGACCACGCCGCGGGTCTCGAACCTAGGAAAGCGCATATGACACCATCAGACACGGCCGCGACTCGAAGCTGGATGCGATGGACAGGCTATGGCCTCACCGCGCTCGTCGGTCTGTTTATGACCATGGACGTGGCCATGAAGCTCGCGCAGCTTCCCATCGTATTGGAAACGACTGTTCAGCTCGGCTGGCCCACGACGACCGTCGTCTCGCTCGGGCTCGTTTTGCTGATAAGCACGGCGTTGTACGTGATTCCGAGCACATCCATTCTCGGGGCCATTTTGCTCACCGCATATCTCGGCGGCGCCGTCGCGACACATGCGCGCATCGGAAGCCCGCTTTTCAGCCATACGCTGTTCGGCGTCTATGTCGGCATAGCGCTCTGGGGCGCTCTCTATTTGAGGAACGATCGCCTGCGGAGCTTGATCCCCATCAGCCGATAGAGGCGCTCGGGCGCGCCGGCAAAGCGCGGCGGCGCCACTCGGCTCGAACACACTCTGAGGTGCGCCAATAGCGCCTCCTGCCAGACGCAGACTCAAGAGCGCTCCGCGAAGCTCAGCCGCAGATCGGCCATGCGAATGATCATCGCGCGGCGCGGATCATAGGGCAGCTCGCAAAACCCCCATCGTGCGTAAAAGCTCCGCGCATCATCGTCGAGCGGATGCGTGAGGAGGCCGGCGCCGCCGATGATCTCGGAAACGCGCAACGCCGTCTCGAAAGCAAAGAAGAGAAGGTCAGCGGCGTATCCCCTTCCCTGACAGGCCTTGTCCACCGCGAGCTGTCCGAGCAATAGGACGGGCACAGGGTCGGGGCGATTGCGTTGCTGCGGCTTCGGCAGATAGGCGCGCTCGATCTGCGCCGCGCTCATCGCCACATAGGCGACAATGAGGCCCGTGTCGCCGGCCGTCATCACATTGACGCGCGACACGTCATTGAGCTGGTTGAGCCAGGCGCGGCGGCGAAACCAGTCGTTGAGGGACGCTCGCCCGCAATCGAACTGGCTGCGGTCGTCGCTTTCCCGGAGCGGCCGCGGCGGCGACGGCGCCGCGATCTTCATTTTTTCCAAGAGGGCGTTCGCCGCGCCAACGCCGAAAGCGCGGCTATCGGCTCGGCGGGACGGTCGAGCCATGCCTCGAACTCTTCCCAATCTTTCGCCGGTATAGTGACGACGCCACGCTCGAGCACCTCGGCCTCCGCCGCCTCCACCGCTTTGCGACGCATGAATTCGCTCAACGTCATGCGCGACTGGGCCGCCGCCTCTTCCAGCAGCGCGCGCTCGTCGGGCGAAACCCGCACGCTCAGGACGGAGGTTGCTGTGGATTGCTCTTTCATGCGTATGACAATAGCATACAGACTCGAAATTTCAATTCGAGCGGGGCGCGACGGCGGTTTCGCGACGGCGATGTCGGAAGAAAAGCCACGAACGATTCGAGAGCGGATATTCGCCTGGGACGATTGGCTGGCGACGCTCGAGTTTCTCGTCGATCTGCTCGGCTGGCTCAACGTCTTCAAATAAGGCGGCGACCGCTCCCTCAATACAGCCGCGCTCCATTCGGCACGGCCCGCTCTGGCGCGACCAGAACCACATCGCCATTTTCGTCGGGGAAGCCGAGCGTCAGCACCTCGGACATGAATTTGCCGATCTGCCGCGGCGGGAAATTCACCACCGCCGCCACCTGGCGCCCGACCAGCGTCGAAACATCGTAATGCGCCGTGATCTGCGCGCTGGAGCGCTTCACGCCGAGCCCCGGGCCAAAATCGATCTCGAGCTTGTAGGCGGGCTTGCGCGCCTCGGGAAAGACATGGGCGGCGACGATCGTGCCGATGCGAATGTCGACGGCTAAAAAATGCGAAAAATCGATCCGTTCGGCCGCAGGCGCGGCGGGGTCGAAGCTCATGCGTAAAATCCTGGCGCACCCGATTTTCGTCGAGAAGCCGCACGAGGGCGGCCTCTCGACAAAGAATGCTCGCCGCCGGCCCACGCTCGCGGCGGGCCGGCGCCGTCTCAGTGCGCGGCCCAGTCGTCGCGGGTGGGCAGCACGTCGCGCAGCGTCTTCATCTCGACCCAGGCGAAGGCTCCGTCCGGATCGGCGACGGCGATGCTGTTCTCGATGATGAGCTTGTCGCACAGCATCACGCAGATGGCGTCGATCGGCGCGCTGGTGTCGTTCTCCTCGGTCATGCGGTCGATGGAGATCTCGCCCTCTTCCTCGCCGTCGACGAGGTGCATGATGAACACCTCCTCGTGACCGGCGACGCCATGCGCGTTGACCCTGAAAGTTTCGCCACGATATTGGAATTCGCGGATCATGCGTTCCCTTCCCCCAGTTCCCACGGCGCGAGCGCCGCAATCGTCGATATCGGCCGCGCGCGCGAGATTCCGTCCACGCGGGCGCGAGGTGGCGGCGAGGCGCCATCGGGGAAAATGCTATAGCGCAACCGAGCCGCTTCGAAAACCTCGCGCGCGAGCGGATCGGCGCGGCATTTCGCTCGCGGGACCGGCGGGCGGCGCCATGCATATGGGCGCGCCGCGTCGCGAAACTTTCGCTATGATCGGCAAAGAGTGATTTCCGACCGGACGGGCTCCGGCGCGCCGACGTGGCGATTTTACGAAAAAATGCCGCTCGGGGCGCTCCCGCTCCGGGCCGCCGTCTAGCGATCGGGCCGAAAGAATGATGCGACGTCTCATCCTGCTGCGCCACGCCAAAGCCGACGCCCATTCCGCGGGGGGCGATCGCCAGCGCCCGCTGACCAAGCGCGGCGAAGAGGACGCCCGCTCCGTCGGCCGCTATCTGGCCGAGGCCGGGCTGGCGCCGGATCTCGCCGTCGCCTCCGACGCGCGCCGCGCCAAGCGCACGCTGGATCTGACGCTCGAGGCCTTCCCCAAGGAGGTCGAGCACAGGCTGGACGATGAATTCTATCTCGCGACGCCGGATCGCCTGCTGGACGCCGTGCGTCAGACGCCGGCCGAAATCTCCACTCTGCTCGCCATCGGGCATAATCCGGGCTTCGCCGAGCTGGCCTCCGCCCTCGCCTCCGACGGCGAGCCCGAGGCGCTCACCCGCATGCGCTCCAAATATCCGACCGCGGCGCTGGCGGTGCTGGATTTCGACGCCGAGGATTGGGCGATGGTCGGCGAAGGCGCCGGCCATCTCGAGCGATTCGTGACGCCGGGCGATCTGCGCGGCGGAATCGCCGACGAGCCGGACTGAAGCGCAGCCTCCCGCGATCTTCGGCCGATCGGCTCGCGCGGCGTCGCCGCCTTCCTTCTCCCCGCTTGCGGGGAGAAGGTGAGGATGAGGGGCTCGGGGCGTTTTCCGTCCCTGGCTAATGCCCCGAGCCCCTCACCCCGGCCCACTCCCCGCTCTCGCGGGGAGAGGGAGGGTGGGCCGTATCACTCGTCGCCGCCGTGGACGCCGGGCGGGTCGGGCTGGGGGTTGAAGGCCTGCGCGCCGGCGGCGCTGAAGACGAAGCCCGCGATCAGGCCCAGGGTCAGGAAAAGCTTCTTCATTGGGGTTTGCTCCGAAATTTCGTGACTGTTCGAAAAAATATCGCCGCTACTCTCACTCGTCGCCGCCGTGAACGCCGGGCGGGTCGGGCTGCGGATTGAAGGCCTGCGCGCCAGCGGCGCTGAAGACGAAGCCGGCGATGAGGCCGAGGGTCAGGAAAAGCTTCTTCATCGGGGTTTGCTCCGTTCTGTGTTTCGCGTCATTTGCGATGTGTGGAGATTAGCCGCCGCTCTCCCCGGCGTTTGTGCGCTGGCGAACATTGCGCGCCCTACCCAAATCGCCGGCCGCTTGTTACACGAGAGGCGACCCCGCACGCCCGAGCCGCCACCTTGTCGCAGATCTCCGATCTTCTCTTCGACACCACCGTCGCCGCCGCCAGCCTCAAGGATTTTCTGGCGGGCGGACGCTTGCGGCTCGGCGTCACCGGCCTGTCGCGCTCCGGCAAGACGGTGTTCATCACCTCGCTGGTGCATCATCTGACCCGCGCCGTCGCCGCGCGCGACGCCGCGCATGGCCGCAAGAATCAGCTGCCCGTCTTCCGAGTCGCCGCCGAGAATCGGCTGCGCAGCGCCCATCTCGATCCGCAGCCGGACGACGCCGTGCCGCGCTTCTCCTATGAGGAGCACCTCTCCGCGCTGACCGGCGCCGATCGCCATTGGCCGCAATCGACGCGCCGCATCTCCGAGCTGCGCGTGACGCTGGAATATGAGCGCAAATCCGCCGGGCTGCTGTCGAGCTTCCGGCCCGGCCCGGCGCGGCTGGACATAGACATCGTCGATTATCCCGGCGAATGGCTGCTCGACCTGCCGCTCTTGGAAAAATCCTATGCGCAATGGTCGCGCGAGACGCTGGAAGCCGCCTCGGCGGCGGCGCGCGCGACCATCGCCGCCGATTGGCGCGGCGCGACGGCGGGCGTCGATCCGAAGGAGCCCGCCTCCGAGGATGTGGCGCGCAAGCTCGCGGCGCTATTCACCAATTATCTGCGTTCCGCCAAGACGGAGCGCTTCGCCCTCTCCACTTTGCCGCCGGGGCGCTTTCTGATGCCGGGCGAGCTCGAGGGCTCGCCGGCGCTGACCTTCGCGCCGCTGCCAGTGGAGGAAGGCTCCGCGCCCCCCTCCGGCAGCCTCGCGGCGATGATGGAGCGCCGCTATGAGGCCTATAAGACCCATGTGGTGCGGCCCTTCTTCCGCGATCATTTCGCGCGGCTCGACCGGCAGATCGTGCTGGTGGACGCGCTCGCCGCGCTGAACTCCGGCCCGGCCGCGGTGCGCGATCTGGAGACGGCGCTCGCCGATGTGCTGACCGCCTTTCGCACCGGCCGCTCCAATCTGCTCTCGACGATCTTCCGCCCGAAGATCGACCGCATTCTCTTCGCGGCCACCAAGGCCGACCATCTCCACCACACGAGCCATGATCGGCTCGAGGCCGTACTGCGCCACCTCACCTCGCGCGCGATCGAGCGGGCCGAGGGCGTCGGCGCGACCATAGACGTAATCGCGCTCGCCGCCGTCCGTGCGACGCGCGAGGCCATCGTCAAGCATGACGGCGAGCAGCTCGCGGCCATCGTCGGCACGCCGATCGAGGGCGAGCGCATCGGCGACGACGTGTTCGACGGCGTGGCGGAGGGCGCGATCTTCCCCGGCGAATTGCCGGCCGATCCGCGCCGTGTCTTCCGCGGCGACGCTCTGGCGCTGGCCGAGGAGGACGCCGATTTCCGCTTCCTGAAATTCCGCCCGCCAATCGCTTCGCTCGGCCGCGACAAGGAGCCCCTGCCCTTGCCGCATATCCGGCTGGATCGGGCGATGGAGTTTTTGTTCGGGGATCGGCTGGGGTGAGACAACGCAATCCAGCGGGGTCGACGAGACGGCTAGACTGTTCTATATTCGTTCTTTGACGCAGTCTCGACTGCGGCGACGAAACATATTGTAAATTCGCTCCATGATAGTACGGGAGGCGAGAAGGCGTAACGAAATGAGCGGCGAATACCAATTCCGCATCGCGGATAGTTTCACGCCTGCAACGCTCCCGATGGGGCGGCTTGCGGAATACATGACCGCGCTCGCGAGGCTGCTCGGCGAGGGTGCGCACGTTCATTTCCAAGCGATCATCCCTGGATCAGTCAGGCTGAAGGCCCGGGTGGACGAGCCCGCTCAACTCAAAGTTCGCGAGCGCGTTTACGCGGTTCGAGATGGTGGCGGCCCGCAAGATGCGCGTAAGGCATATGATGCGCTCGATGAATTACTCCGCAAGGACAACGCCAGCGGCGCACTCGCGGGCGATGACGGCGCGATCATAATTCCCTTCCCTGGCCGTATGCGCTCGGAGCCGCTTGTCTTTGGCCCGTTTCGTCAAGACTGCACATTGGATGGACAAATTTTCCGGATCGGCGGCAAAGACGACACTAAGCACGTCCACATCCGCGACGGCGCGACAGAGTTCACCGACCTTGTGGCTAGCGAGTCGATCGCTCTCCGGCTACGCCACCATTTGTTCGGCGCAACTCTTCGCTTTCATGGCGAGGGTACATGGTTCCGTCACGGCGATGGCACGTGGGAATTGAGAAGTTTCAGGATCAATGATTTCGAGGAACTCGAAGACAGGCCGTTGTCGGAGGTCGTCGCGAGTTTGCGCAAGGTGAAGGGCAGCACATGGCGTGAGGTTCCAGATCCCGTTCGCGAGCTTCTCGAGGATCGTCACGGCAACGGAGACGCCAATTGATCGTCGCCTTCGATACGAACATCCTCGTCTATTTCTTCGACGAACAGGCCAAAGCTCCGATTGACGCCGCTACGGGCGCGCCTGTCTCCAACTGCAAGGATCGCTTAGATTTCTTGATCACGAAACTACAGCGAGACAAAGCCAAGATCGTCATCCCGACGCCCGCTCTCGGCGAGCTCCTCGTCAAGGGACGGGAAGCCGCGCCGGAGTGGCTCGCGATTCTCCACAAATCGCGACACTTCCGTATTGCAGGATTTGATGAGCGAGCGGCAATTGAGTTTGCAGCGACCCAGGCGCAACGTGTCGCCTCGGGTCAGAAGAATGAGGGCGCTACCCGCGCGAAGGCGAAATTCGACGATCAGATCGTTGCGATAGCCGCAGTCGAAGGCGCGACCGTCATCTACTCGGATGACCCTCATATTAAGAAAATGGCGGGAGGCCGCTTCGAAGTCATCGGCATTGCCGACCTTCCACTCCCGCCGAGCGACGCTCAAAGCCGCTTCGAGTTTGATCGACAGGACGAGCCGGCGATCCCGAACGACAACACAAGCGACTCGTAATCACCTGAATGAAAATCATCTGGCGAGTTTCGCATAAAGCGGTCCATAACGCTTGAGACTCGACTGATAAGCGGACATGACATGCGCCCGCCGTCGCGTCTTGTTATGCTTTTCGACATAGGCGCCGAGAGCGTCCTCGACGATCGACTGAAGCTGCCGCCCCTCTCGCTTGGCGATCTTTCGGATCGCGGCCAGCACGTCCCGATCCACTTGTATGGCGAATTTCTCGCAGACGATGGTCATGACGTCTCACTCAAATCTCGGAAATGAACATCGGCGCGTATCAGGAAACGTCAAGACATATCAAGACCGAAGCCGAAACGAAAAAAGGCGGGGTCGCCCCCGCCTCTATTCGCTACTCGCTATTCGCCTCG